>CAZIXL010000108.1:0-7939 GCA_964542885.1 uncultured bacterium | reverse complement strand
GACCTGGACGCGCTCGATTTCGCGAAGGGGGGTGGGCTCGTGACCGTCGTGGCGCAGGACGCCGGGAGCGGCGCGGTGCTCATGCTGGCGCACGCCGACCGCGAGGCGCTCGAGCGCACGCTCGCGACCGGGCTCATGCACTACCGCTCGCGCACGCGCGGTCCGTGGAAGAAGGGCGAGACGAGCGGCAACGTGCAGCACGTGGTCTCGCTGCACGCCGACTGCGACGGCGACGCCGTGCTCGCGCGCATCACCCCGGCGGGGCCGGCCTGCCACACGGGGGCGACGTCGTGCTTCGGCGACGACGCGCTCGCGGCCGGGACGCTGGCGCGGCTCGATGCGGTGATCGCCGCGCGGACCGCGACCGCGGACGCCGCGGGCGAGCGGCCCTCCTACACGCGCGAGCTGCTCGGCAACCGCAACAGGCGGCTCAAGAAGCTCGGCGAGGAGGCGGCCGAACTGGTCGCCGCCTGCGCCGACGGCGACCGCGAGCGCGCCGCGGAAGAAGCGGCCGACCTGCTCTACCACGCGCTCGTCGCGCTGCACGCGCTCGGCGGCGGCTGGGAGGACGTGCGCGCGGCGCTCGAGAAGCGGGCGGGCTGAAGCCCGCCGGCGGGCCACGCGGCTGTTGCGCCGGCGTGGCGGACGCGGGAGCATCCGCCCCGCGCGGCCCCCCCCGGCACCGCGCCCCACTCCGCCGCGGAGGCCCCGACATGCCCGTCAGCCCGAGCCCGCGCGCCGCGCTGCGCCTCGCCGTCCTCGCCCTGGCCGCGCTCGCACTGGCGCTGCCGGCGCCCGCGCGCGCGTGGGACGACCCGCTCCTCCCGATGCTGCGGCGGATGGACGACTACCTGCAGACCCACCAGGTCGAGGGCGTGAGCATGGACTGGCGCTACTCGGTGAGCCCCTCCGAGGAGATCCGCCAGACGGTCGTCTGCCAGCTGCTGGCGTACGTCGAGCTCTACCGCGTCGACCCGCGGCCGCGCCTGCGCCTCGAAGTCCTGCGGCACGCCGACTTCATGATCGCGCGGCTCGACACGATCCGCTCGCACACGCCGTTCGACGGCATGCTCGGCTACAGCCTGCTCCTCGCGTACGAGGTGACGCACGAGCAGCGCTTCCTCGACGTCGGCACCGCGATCACGACCGAGCTGATGGCCATCCCGACCGTGTCGTGCCGGCTGAACGGCGGGCTCATGCTGGCCCTGGCGACGGGCGAGTACGCGAAGCTCACGGGCGACGCCGCGGCGGCGCAGAAGACGCGCGCCATCATCGACCAGCTGGTGCCCGAGCAGAACGACGACGGCAGCTTTCCGCACTGGTGCTGGCACACGCGCGACATCCACTACACGGGCTGGATGGCGTTCGAGCTGATCCACCTGCGGCGCCTGGTCGACGACCCGCTCATCCCGGTGTTCCTCGCGAGCATGAACGGCTTCCTCGAGGGCCGCATCGCCCCGAACGGCCGGGCGAACTACGAGGAGCCGTGCATCGACTGCCAGGACGGCTGGGCCTACTACGACAGCCGGCGCTCGGGCTGCGACTTCGACTACGACACGCGTGGCTGGACGGTCGAGCCCGCCTACTGCGCGCTGCTCTTCGACGTGATGGGCTCGGGCAAGTACGCGCCCGTGATCTCGTTCCTCGATTCGCTCGAGGCGGGCGGCACGCTGCCGGACCTTTACGACTACTGGCCGCCGCCGAACGACCCCGAGTACCCGTGGACGATCGCCGACACGTCGGTCGTCAACATGAGCATCGTCTTCTGGGCGTGGGCCACGCAGGTGAGCGAGCGGCTCGCCCGCGGGATTCCCGTGAACCTCGTGCTCGACGACCTCATCGACCTCACGGGCGTGCCACCGCCGCCAGTGGCGGCGGTGCCGCGGGCCCTGTCGGTGGAACCCAATCCCGCCTTCGGCGCGTGCACGCTGCACTTCACGATGGCGAAGGCCGGCGAGGGTTCGCTCGAGATCTTCGACGCCGGCGGCCGGCGCGTGCGCCGGCTGGCGACGGGCGGCTTCGCGCGCGGCCCGACCGCGCTGCGCTGGGACGGCCGGGACGACGCCGGGCGCGCCGTGCCGGGCGGCATCTCCTTCGCGCGGTTGCGCGCGGGCGCGGTGGCCGACGTACGGCGGTTCGCGCTGGCGAGGTGAGGGCGTCGCGGATCCCGGCGCCGCGCGCCCACATGCGTCTCCCCCTGGCCGAAATGGAGGTCACATGCTCAAGCACCTGCTCTACTTCGTCGTGATGGCGGGCGCCATGGTGTTCCTGTCGACCACGCGCGTCCTGCCCGGATTCCGAGTGGACGGCTGGCAGGCCGCGCTGATCGGCGCCGTGGTGCTGGCGCTCGCGAACACGATCCTCAAGCCGATCCTCTTCGTCCTCACGCTGCCGTTCACGATCCTGACGCTCGGCCTGTTCCTGCTCGTGCTGAACGCGCTGATGCTGTGGATCACGGCGCGGCTCGTGCCCGGCATCCACCTCCATGGTGTGTTCACCACGCTGCTCGCCTCGATCGTGCTCTCGCTCGTCGGGGTCGCCTGGAAGGCGGCGTCGCGCGACGAGAGGCCGCGGGAGCGGGACAGGACCTGACTTCGAGCCCTGCGCGCACGGCACGAGCGGCGCCCGCCGGGGCGCCCGGTCGCCGTCGCGCCGGGATTCAGCCCCTCGGTTCGGCGGCGTCTACTTCGTGCACCTGGAGGCGGGTATCCTCCGGGACGTGTGCCGATTCACGCTCGTCCGGTGAGACGTACTCCTTCCACCCACCCGGGGAACTCCCGATGACCGCTCTCATCCGCAGCCTGCTCGCCGCCGCCCTGGCCGTCGTGGTCTTCACCGGTTGCGCGAGCCGCCCCGGCCCGGCGCCGGGCGCTGCGGCCGACGCCGACCAGCTCGTGGGCGCGTGGCGTACCCGGATCACGTTCCAGGGCGGCGCGCTGGCGGAGATGCAGGGGCTCGAGTTCCTGTCCGTGTACAACGCTGGCGGCACGATGACCGAGTCGTCCAACTACGACGAGGCGTCCAACTCCTCGCCGCCCGCCTACGGGGCATGGAAGCAGACGGGCCCCGGGCGATACGAGACCCGGTATGTCTTCTGGACCACTCAGGCCGCGGGGCCGGGCGAGGGCGCGCGCGGGAACTCCGACTGGTGGCCCGCCGGACACGGCGTCCTGACCGAGTCGATCACGCTGGCGGCGGACGGCAGGACGTACACCTCGACGATCCATCTCGACCTGTTCGATCGGGCGGACCAGCCCGTTTCGGGCGGCGGCGACGGCACGGGCGAGGCGACGCGCATCGAGCCCTGAGGCGCGCCTGCGCGCGGCCGCCCGAGGCGACCCCCGAAACGGCGACGGCGCCCGCGAAGGGCGCCGTCGTGTTTCGGGCCTCGTGTCCGCGCCGCTCAGTTGGGCGGCGTGAAGACGAACGGCACCTGGAACGCGGTCGTGCCCGCGGGGATCGACGGGAACTTCCAGTCGCGGATCTGCGACAGCGCGCAGCCCGCCAGCTCCTTCGAGGCGAGTGTGTTCTGGATCACCTCGGCGCGCGTCACGTTGCCGGCGGCGTCCACGACGAGCGCGACGACGAGCTTGCCCTGCAGGCCCTCGTTCTTCTTGAGTTCGTTGCTGTAGCAGAACTGGATGCCGGCCGAGTACTTCTGGATCACGGCCATGAGCGAGGCGTTGCTGCGGTAGATGCCGGGGCCGGCCACGCCGTTGCCGCCGGGACCGCCGCCCGTGCCGCCGCCGCCGCCACCGGCCGGGATGCCGTTGCCGCCCAGGCCGCCGCCGCCCGAGCCGCCGTTGCCCATGCCGTTGCCGGTGCCCACGCCGCCGCCCGAGCCGCCGCCCATGCCGCCACCGCCGCCCTGGCCGCCGCGGCCGGGGCCGCCGCCGCCGAGCGGGTCACCGCCCACGCCGCCCACGAGCGAGCCGACCGCGACCGAGGCGCCGCGGACGGACGAGCCGCCCAGGTCCGCGCCGCCGCCCACGCCCGAGCCGAGCGCCGAGCCGCGGCCCGACGAGGCCACCTGCGCGTCGCTGCGCGTGCCGCCCACCGCCGCCGCGCGCTTCGCGACCGCGGCGCTCGCGTTGCCGCTCGAGCGGCCGACCGCGCCGAGATCGCCCAGGTCGCCGAGGCCCGAGAGCGAGCTTTCGAGCGCGCTCGTCGCGCCGCGCATCTGGGCGGCGACCTGCATCGCGCGGGCGCGACCGGCTTCGCCGGTGCCGAGGCCGGGCGAGGTGCCCTTGCCGCCGCCGGGTCCGGGCACGCCGGTGCCGGGGCCGAGCTTCGACGCGAGCGGCCCCTTGGGACCCGTGCCCTCGGGCGGGCCCTCGCCGATCGGGCCGGGCCGCAGGCCGGGCGTGCCGCCGAGCGGCGCCGGCGCGGGGATCGGCACCACGGGCGGGGGCGTGAACATGATGCGCGCGACGACGGGCGGGCTCTCCTCGGCGATCTTCGCGATCTGCTTCGGCAGCGGCGCGAGCATGACGATCGCGAGGAACGCGAGGCCCGCGACCCCCGAGCCCGCGAGGCAGCTGCGGAACAGGTCGTCGCCGCCCTTTCCGGGCGAGGCGAGCCAGTGGTTGGATCGGACGGCGCTCATGTCGGGCACCTCAGGCCTTTCTCAGGACCGCGAGGGAGACGTTGTCGTAGCCGCCCTGGCTGAGCGTGAACATGACCTTGCGCAGGAGCGCGTACTCGATGTCCCGGTCGCCCTGGATCGTGACCGCGTTGCTCATGGTGCCAGCCGGCGCGCCGGGGACCGGCGTCGGGACGGGCAGCCGCTGCGCGAGGGCGGGAATCCCCGCGTCGCGGCTGGCCGCGACCTCGGCGACGGACGCGATCCGTTCGGAGCCGAGCTTGATGGCGTCGCCGTCGATCGAGACGATCAGCGACTGCTGCGGCAGCATCTCGGCCGTCGACTCGGGCAGCTGGACGCCCGGCTGCGGCACCATGACCTCGCCACCGGCCGAGTAGCTCTTCAGGAGGAAGAGCAGCAGCACGGTGAGGATGTCCATCATCGAGATCAGGTTCACGCTGGCGCTGGCCTTCAGGCCGGCGCGCTTGCGGTGGCGGCGGGAAACGGTTCGCGACATGTCAGACGGCTCCCGGACCGGCGTCGGCCAGCGCGGCGTTGCGCAGCCCCGCGGCGCGCGCCAGGTCCATGAGGTCGATGATCTCTTCGTAGTGGCTGCGCACCGCGGGCACGATGCGCACTTCCGGCTTCGCGTCCTCGCGGCCCGCGACCGCCTTGAGCAGCGCGCCGATCTGCGCGCGCGCGGGGTCGTCCTTGAGGGCGGTGCCGGCCGTGCGCTTGATCTCGCGGCGCGCGAACGACGCGCTCTCGATCACGACGCGGTCGGCCTCGAGCCAGATCGTCACCGGCGGCGGCGGTGCGTCCGCCTTCGACTCCGCGGGCGGCGGCGCCGCGGCGGCCGACGCGGGCAGCCCGGTGTCGATCACCGCCAGCTGCACGAACGCCGCCGAGAGCAGCAGCATCGGGATGATCGAGATGAACACGTTGAGCATGGGCATCAGCTCGAGATCGGGGGTCTCGACCTTGTGGCCCTTGCCGCGCTTCGCGTGACGACCGGCCATGGCTCAGCGCACCCCGCCCTCGCCGGCCGCCTGGCGGACGGGCGCGGCGGCGACGTTCGGGCGGACCGGGCGCACGACCGGAGTGGACGCCTGGGCGCCCATCGACATGACCTTGCCCAGCTTGATCGCGAGCTGGTCGATCTGGTCGCCGATCTCCTCGACGCGGCTGATGAACCAGCCTTGCACGATCAGCGTCGGGATGGCGACGGTGAGGCCGAAGGCGGTGCAGTGCAGCGCCTCGGAGATGCCGGCCGACAGCTTGGCCGAGCGCGTCGCGGCGTCCGCTTCGCCGACGCCGGCGATGGCGGTGATGAGGCCCGTGATGGTGCCGAGCAGGCCGATCAGCGTCGCCGAGTTGGCGAGCAGGCCGAGCCACGAGAGGCGCTTCGAGAGGTCGGGGAGCTGGAGCGTCGTGGCGTCGTCGGCCGCGCGCTGCAGCGCTTCTTCGTCCTGCGCGCCGGACTCGACCATGGCCTGCGCCACGCGCGCGAGCGGCGTGGCCGACTGCATGGCCGCGTTGCGGGCCCCGTTCCAGTCGCCGCGGCGGGCGTGGTTCACGAGCCCGTCGGTGAACGAGCGGGCGTCGATACGCGTCGCCTTCGTGAGCACGATGAAGCGCTCGACGATGATCGCGCCCACGATCATGCCGATCGCGAGCACGGCGTGCATGAACAGCCCGCCCTCGCGATAGAAGGCGGCAACGGCTGACAGGACATTCATTTGCGGGTCTCCTTTCGAGCATCGCTTGCAGGGGTCATCGGCGTTTCGATCCAGGCCGGGAGCGTCGCGTCGGCCGCCATGCGGCGGGCCGAACGAAGCGACGAGACCCGGGTGTAGTCGTGAAAGCGGTGCGGCTGCCGGACGGTGATGAACGTGACGCGCGGCACCTCGAGCTCGCCCTCGATGCGCACGTCCTCGAGCCGGCGGTTGCCCGCGGCCTCGGGCGCCGGTGCGGCCTTCGCCGCAGCCGGCTTCGCGGCCGGCTTCGCCGCGGGCTTCGCGGCCGCCGGCTTGCCGGTCGCCGCCGGTGCCACGGCGGACGCGGCGGCCAGCAGCAGCGCGGCGAACGCCAGCGCGAGTCGGGAAGTCCGGGTCATGGCTGCTTGCCTCCGGTGGTGTCGTTGCTCGCGGGCGGTGCCGGCGGGGCCGGCGGCGGCGTGCGCAGGGCGAGGCGCGGCTGCAGCGCGGCGCGCGCGCGCGCCAGCCACTCGTCGTCGTCGCCGGCCTGCTTGCCGGAAAGGAGCTCGGACCACACGCCCTCCGCGCGCTGGTAGAGCGCGTCGCTCTGGCGGTGGATCACCTCGTCGTAGGCGTCGCGGTCGGCGCCCTGCAGGTCCTTCGGCCGCTCGCTCGCTTCGAGCGCGTCGCCGAACGCCACCAGCGCCTCGCCGATCCGGAACGTGGCGGCGTGCGCCCACACGGGCTCCTCGAGCGCGACGCACGCCTTGTAGCGCGCGAGCAGTTGGTCGAGCTTCGCCTTGCGTGCGGCGATCGACTTCGCGAGCGGCTGGCGCAGCTTCACCTTCTCGCACGCCGCCGCAGCCTCCTCGCCCTCGAGGAACTTGACCCGCGCGACGATCGCGCGCGAGGCGAACTCGGGGTGCTTCGCGGTCCGCGCCAGGTAGTCGGCGAGCGCGGTGGGCGCGGGCGCCGCCTTCCCCTTGCGCGCGGCCGGCAGCCAGCGCGAGATCGGCCGGGCCGTGCTCACCGAGTCGAGCGAGCGCGACACGACGGGCTCGAGCAGGCCCATGGCGGTGGCGTGGTCGGCCGGGTGGCGGCGCACCCACGCGAGGCGCAGCGAGTCGGAACGGCCCGTGTCGTGCGCGCGCTCGAAGAACCCGGCCGCGCGCAGCAGCGCCGCCTCGGCGCCCTCGTCGGTGCGCCAGCGCGTGGCGAACTCGAGCCACGCCTGCGCGGCGGCGGCGGTGTCGCCCTTCGCCTCCCAGGCGCCGGCGGTGGCGCGCGAGGCGTCCTTGACCAGCGCGCTCTGCGGGTGCGCGGCGGCGAGCGTGCCCATGGCGCGGGCGCCGTCGGACGTGCGGCCGGCGTGGAAGTACGCGAGCCCGGCGCGATACAGCGCGGCGTCGGCGTGCTCGAACGCGGGCCAGCGCAGCGCCACGTTCTCGAAACGCGCGGCGTGGGCCGAGTAGTCGGTCGAATCGGCCGCCACCTTCGACTCGGCGTACCGGTAGGCGCACGCCGGGATCGCGCGCTCGACGCGGCGCGCGAGCGAGTCGTGGCCCCCGCGGGGGGCGGGGGGGGGGCCCCCGGGGGGGGGGGCCGGCGCGCGGGGGCACGTCGCCACGCGCCCCGGGGCGGGGGGGCGCCCCGGGGCGGG
>CAZIXL010000107.1:0-7953 GCA_964542885.1 uncultured bacterium | reverse complement strand
CGCCGTCGACGCGCGCGTAGCCGGTCTGGTAGCGCTCGCGGTCGCTCGCGTCGGCGGTGCGGTGGATGTAGGGCGGCAGCGGGATCTCGCCCTGCTCGCGCAGGACCGTGTCGAGGTCGCCGTGGAGGACGCGCACGATCCGCTCGCCCGACTCGCCCTCCTGCACGACCTCGAGCGCGAGCGCGCCGGTCGCGTCCGCGAGCACCGCGCCCGCACGGGCGTGCTTCGCGGGCTTCGAGAGCACCCGCCAGCGCTCACCGTCGCCCGGTTCGGGGCGCACGAACAGCAGCTCGACACGGCCACCGGTCGGCCGGCGCACGTGCAGGCGCGCGGGCCGCACCCGGGTTTCGTTCAGCGCCAGGACGTCGCCGCCCCGCAGCCACTCCGGCAGGTCGGAGAAGCGGCGGTCGTGCAGGGTGCCGGTCGCCCGGTCGACGACCAGGAGCCGTGCATCCTCGCGGCGCTCGGCCGGGTGCTGCGCGATCAGTTCCGCGGGCAGGTCGTAGTCGAGGTCTTCGAGCCGCACGTTCGGGCGTTCCGACGTTCTGCCGGCGCTCAGGCGAGCGGCAGCTCGGACTGGTCCGTCGGCGCGGCGCCGTCCCGCAGCCGCGCCGGCAGCGGCAGGTCCAGGTGCTCGTAGGCGAGCCGCGTGGCCTCGCGCCCGCGCGCCGTGCGGCGCACGAATCCCTCCTGCACGAGGAACGGCTCGTACACGTCCTCGAGCGTCGTGGCGTCCTCGCCCAGCACCACCGCGAGCGACTGCAGGCCCACGGGGCCGCCGTCGTAGCGCTGGATGAGCGCCTCGAGCAGGCGACGGTCCATCTCGTCGAGGCCCCGCTCGTCGACCTCGAGCAGCCGCAGCGCCTCGCGGGTGACGCGCAGGTCGACCCGGCCGTCGGCCTTGATGAGCGCGAAGTCGCGCACGCGCCGCAACAGGCGGTTGGCCACGCGCGGCGTGCCGCGCGAGCGGCGGGCGATCTCGAGCGCCGCCGCCTCGTCCACGTGCGTCTCGAGGATGCCCGCCGAGCGCTGCACGATGTGGCGCAGGCCCGCCGCCGGATAGAAATCCATGCGCAGCGTCCCGCCGACGCGCGCGCGCATCGGCGACGACAGCAGGCCCGAGCGCGTCGTGGCCCCGACCAGCGTGAACGGCTCGAGGTTGATCTTGAGCGAGCGCGCGCTCGGCCCGCGGTCGAGCAGGATGTCGAGCGTGAAGTCCTCGAGCGCGCTGTAGAGGTATTCTTCGACGACCGGGCTCAGCCGGTGGATCTCGTCCACGAACAGGATCCCGCGGGGGCCGAGGTTCGTGAGCAGGCCGGCGAGGTCCCCCGGCTTCTCGATCACCGGCCCGGAGGTGTGGGTGATCTCCACCCCCAGCTCGTGCGCGAGGATCGACGCGAGCGTCGTCTTGCCGAGCCCCGGCGGGCCGTGGAAGAGGACGTGGTCGAGCGCCTCGCCCCGGCGCCGCGCGGCCTCGAGAAAGATCTCGAGCTGGTCGCGCACCTGCGGCTGGCCCACGAACTCGCCCAGCGCGAGCGGGCGAAGGCGCTTTTCCTCGCGGACGTCCTCGGGGAACGGCGCGGGATCCGCCAGTCGGCCCGGGTGCTCGGCTGCCTTGCGGCGCGGGAGGTCGGTCATCGGGGTCTCCGGGGGATCAGCGCGACAGCACGGCCGGTTTCGAGAGCTTCCCCAGTGCGCGCTTCACGAGCGCCTCCAGGGTGAGGCCGGCCTCCTCCCCTCCGGCGCGCCGCACGGCGTCCTGAGCCTGCGTCGCAGAATACCCGAGCGTGACGAGCGCCGCGGCGGCGTCGTCGAAGACGCCCGCGCGCGGCAGCACGCCCGCCTCGCGTCCCCGCGATGCCGTCGGCGCCGCCGGCACGAAGTCGAGCTTGTCGCGCAGTTCCACGACCAGGCGCTCCGCCGTCTTGCGCCCGATGCCCGGAACGGCCGTGATCGCGCCCACGTTCTCGTCGCGAATCGCACGCACGAGCGACGCCGGCGCGAGCCCCGAGAGCGCGGCGAGCGCGAGTCGCGGGCCGACGCCGTTGACGCCGATCAGGAGGTCGAAGAGCCGCAACTCGTCGGCGCTGCCGAAGCCGAACAGGAGCAGCGCGTCCTCACGGACCACCTGGCGCGTGCGCAGCCGCGCTTCCGCGCCCTCGGACGGCAACCCGGCCAGCGTGTGCGACGAAACCTGCACGAGGTAGCCCACGCCGCCGGCCTCGATCACGCACCAGCCCTCGCCGCGCTCGAGCAGCGTGCCGCGCAGGGAGGCGATCACCGGGCGGCCCTCGCCAGCAGCGCTTCCCAGGCCTTCGCGCCGCGCGCGCCGCCGCGGCGTGCGGAGGCGGCCGGGAAGCGCGAGCGGTTCAGGTGGCAGAGCGCCCCGGCCAGCGCGTCGGCGGCATCGGACTGCACCTCGCCCGGCAGACCCAGGATGCGGCGCACCATGAAGCCGACCTGCTCCTTGGCGGCCCCGCCGTTGCCCGCGACCGCCAGCTTGATCTCGCGGGGCGTGTACTCGGCGACCGCGAGCCCGCGCTCGACGGCCGCCACGATCAGCGCGCCGCGGACGTGGCCGAGCACCAGCGTCGAGCGCACGCTCTCGTGGTAGAAGGCCTCCTCGACGACGACGACCTCGGGCGCGAACCGGTCCATGATGCCGCCGGCTTCGCGCGCAAGGTGGTGCAGCCGCCGCGGCAGGTCGTGCGTGGCGGGCGGCGCGAGGAAGCCGTGCTCGACGCAGCGGAACCGGTTCCCCGACCGGTCCACCACGCCCCAGCCGGTCCGTCGGCTGCCGGGGTCCAGTCCCAGGACGCGCATGGCGGGCATGCTGGGACTATTGCGCCAGCTTCGCAAGCAATTCGTCGGGAAGCACGAAGTTCGCGTAGACCTTCTGCACGTCGTCGTTCTCCTCGAGCTGCTCGACCAGGCGCAGCACGCCGCCCGCGTCCTTCTCGTCGAGCGTGACCTGCACCGAGGGGAGCTTCGTGACCTCGGCCGACTGCATCGCCACCTCGCGCGCGGCCAGCGCCTCGCGAACGGCTTCGAATGCGGACGGCGGCGTGAGCACCTCCCACGCGTCGCCCTCGCCGTTCACGTCCTCGGCACCGGCTTCGAGCACGATCTCGAGCAGGGCGTCCTCGTCGATCGCGTCCTTCGCGATCACGACCAGGCCGCACGACTTGAACAGGTACGACACCGCACCCGCGGCCGCGAGGCTGCCTCCGAACTTGCCGAACAGGTGGCGGATGTCGCTCGCCGCCCGGTTGCGGTTGTCGGTCGCGCACTCCACCAGGACGGCCACTCCGTGCGGGCCGTAGCCTTCGAAATGCATCTCCTCGATCGTCGAGCCTTCGAGCTCGCCCGTGCCCCGCTTGATCGCCCGCTCGATGTTGGCGGCGGGCATGTTCACCGCCTTCGCCGCCTGGATGGCCGCGCGCAGCCGGGCGTTGGCTTCCGGGTCACCCCCGCCGCCGCGGGCGGCGAGGGTGATCTCCTTGATGCAGCGCGTGAAGAGCTTGCCGCGTGCGGAGTCCGTGGCGGCCTTCTTGCGCTTGATCTGCGACCATTTCGAGTGGCCGGACATGGGCCTCCAGGGGCGCCCCTAGGCGTGGGCCGCGCCCGCCTCCTTCTCGGCCTTGGCCGCCGCGATCACCTTGTCGGCGATCTCGCGCGGCACTTCCTCGTAGTGCGAATACTTCGCGTGGTGCATGCCGCGGCCCTGCGTGATCGAGCGAAGGTGCGAGGCGTACTTGTAGAGCTCCGCCGCCGGCACCTTGGCCTTGATGACCTGGTAATGGCCGTTCGCCTCGGTCCCGAGGATCTTGCCCCGCCGCGAGGAGAGGTCGCCCATCACGTCGCCGAGGAACTCCTCGGGGACACGCACTTCGAGGTCGTTGTACGGCTCGAGCAGCACCGGGGTCGCCTTGAGCACGACCTGGTGGAAGCAGGATTCGGCCGCGATCTTGAAGGCCATTTCGGACGAGTCCACGTCGTGGTACTTGCCGAAGAACACCGCCACGCGGACGTCCACGACGGGGTAGCCGGCGAGCGGGCCCTTCTCCATCCCCGCGACGACGCCCTTCTCGACGGCCGGGATGTACTGGTTGGGGATCACGCCGCCCTTGATCTCGTCGGCGAACTCGAACTGCCCGCCGCGAGGCAGGGGCTCGACCTTCAGGTGGACCTCGCCGAACTGGCCGCGACCGCCCGACTGCTTCTTGTGCCGGTACTCGTCCTGGGCCTTGCCGCGGATCGTCTCGCGGTACGGCACGTGCGGCTTGGTCAGCAGCACGTCGACACCGAAGCGCTTCTTGAGCCGCTCCACGAGCACTTCGAGGTGCAGGTCGCCCATGCCGAACACGAGGTGCTCCTTGGTGCTCTCCTCGTAGCCACGGGCGAGCGTCGGGTCCTCCTCGTGGATGCGCGCGATGCCCTGCGCCATCTTCTCCTCGTCGCCCTTGTTCTTGGAACGGATGCACTCGGCCGCGACGGGATCGGGAAAGTCCGGAGGTGAGAGCTTCACGGGACGCGCCTTGTCGGCCAGCGAATCCCCCGTGTGCGTCTCCTTCAGCTTCACGGCCGCCACGATGTCGCCCGCCGCCGCGCCCCGGCAGTCCGAGCGCTCCTTGCCGCACAGGTGGTACAGCGTGCCGAGCTTCTCGGCCCGGCCGCGCGCCGTGTTCACGAGTTCCTTGCCCGGCTCGAGGTGCCCCGACCACAGGCGGATCAGCGACAACTCGCCCAGGTGCGCCTCGGCGAGCGTCTTGAACACGGTCGCCGCGATGGGGTCGGACGCCTCGGGCCGGACCTCGATCGAGCCGCCGTTGCCGTCGTCGCCCTTCTGCGGGTGCACGTCGAGCGGGGACGGCAGCACGTCCACGACCTCGTTCAGGACTTCCTTGACGCCGAGGTTGTGGTACGCCGAGCAGCAGAACGCCGGGGCGAGGTCGCACATCACGACGCGCTCGCACAGGCCCTTGCGGATCTCCTCGACCGACAGGTCGCCGGTCGAGAGGAACTTCTCCATCAACGCCTCGTCGCCCGTCGCCGCTTCCTCCATGAGGGTGGCGCGCGCGGCGGCCGCCTTGTCCTTCAGCTCGTCCGGGATCGGGATCTCCTCGCTCTTCTCCTCCATCCCCTTGCCGGTGAAGGTCCACGCCCTGTTCTCGATCAGGTCCACGATGCCGTGGAACGTTTCCGCCGAGCCGATCGGGAGCTGGACCGCGACCGCGTTCAGACCGAGTCGGTCGTGGCAACTCTTCACCGCGGCATCGAAGTCGGCGTGCTCCTTGTCCATCATGTTGACGATGACGAGGATCGGGTTCTTCTCCTGTTTGAGCACCTCCCACACAACCTCGGTGCCCACTTCGACTCCGGCGCTCGCGCGCAGCATCAGCAGCGCCGCGTCGGCGACGCGGAGCGCGCTGTAGACGTCGCCCACGAAGTCGGGATAGCCGGGGGTGTCGAGCAGGTTGATCTTGTGCCCTTCCCACTCGAACTGGGCGAGGCCCAGGTCGATCGTCATCTGCCGCGCGACCTCGTCGGCGGCGTGGTCCAGCATCGTCGTCCCGTCCGCGACCCGCCCGAGCCGGGTGGTGGCCTTCGCGTTGAAGAGCATGGCCTCGGCAAGGGACGTCTTGCCGACGCCGTGGTGTGCAACCAGGGCGACGTTCCGGATATGAGCAGTGGGGATCTCTTTCACCCGACACCTCCCGAGCACGACTGCGATCGATGGCGTGAATGCCCGGAGTTGCGAACGGGCATCGAAGGCCGTAACTACAAGCAAAGTCGGAAACTAGCACCGGCGTTTGAGAAGGGTCAAGAACCGCGGCGAGCGCGCATCGGGAGACTTCGCGGCCTTCCTGCGCGAGTTTGCGGAACGACGACAGGGAAGCGGCGGAACCGATTGACCCGCCGCACTTCGCGTGGCTACGGTGGCGCCCGTCCTCCCAACTGCCCCGGGGCCCCCGGCTCCGGAGCCACCCGCAATCCCTCGAAGGAGCCGTTCGAAATGTCGTCTTCGAAGTCCCTCCGCATCGCCAGCCTGGGGCTCCTGGCGGTGACGCTCCTCGGCGCGACCACCGCCGCGTTCCCGGCGACCACCGGGCCGTCCAAGGGCGACCCGGCGCACGGCAAGTCCCTGTTCGCCGTCAAGTGCGTCGCCTGCCACAAGCCCGACGGCACCGGCGGGCTCAAGCTCACCGGCAACCCCACACCGAACTGGAAGGACCCGAAGACCTGGAGGGACCCGGCCCGGGTCAAGGGCGGCGACGACTACCTGCGCGACTGCATCACGAACGGCAAGCTCAAGTCGGGCATGGTGGCGTGGGGCAAGACGGGCCAGCTCAAGCCGGCCGAGATCGAGGACCTGATCGCCTACATCCACGTGCTGGCGAAGCAGAAGTAGCGACCCCGTCCGGTTCGAACCGCGGGCGCGCTCCCATCGGGGCGCGCCCGTTCGTTCGGGCCGGGGTCAGCGGATGTCGATCGTGTAGGGCAGCATCGCCAGCGTGGCGCCCGTCGGGAAGCGGGCCGCCGCGAGCCAGGCCGAGAGGATCGGCGACAGCATGCGCGTGTCGTCGGATTGCGAGGGGTCCTCGAGGAGCCCTTCGATCACGCCCTGCAGGTACGAACGCCGCGGACGCGGGTACTGCGTGAGCCTGGCCTCCCGGTCCTCCCCCAGTCCGGCACGCTGGCGGGCGAGCGCGACCGCCGTCCGCAGGCCGCCGAGCGTGTCGACGAGCCCGAAGCGCTGGGCGGCGAGCCCCGACCAGACGCGACCGCGGCCGAGCGAATCCACCATCGCCGGATCGAGCCCGCGTCCCTCGGCGACGCGGGACACGAACACGCGGTAGAAGTCGTCGAGCTGGGCCTGGTAGAGCCGTTGTTCTTCCGGAGTGAAATCGCGGAACGGCGAGAGCATCTCGGCATTGCGGCCGCGCGAGATCGTCTCGACGTTCAGGCCGAGCTTCCGGTAGAGGCCCATCAGGTTGAGCTTGCCGCCGAAGACCCCGATCGAGCCGGTCACCGTCGCGGGCTCGGCGACGATCGCGTTGGCGCCGCAGGCGATGTAGTAGCCGCCGGAAGCGGCCAGGTTCGACATGCTGACCACCACGGGCTTGCGTTCGCGTGCCCGCCGGACCTCCTGCCAGATGTCGTCGGACGCCTGCCCCGATCCGCCCGGACTGTCCACGCGCAGGACGATCGCCTTCACCGAACGGCGCTTCCGCGCGTCGCGGAGCGCGTTCACGATCGTCTCGGAGCCGCACTGCTCGCCGCCGAACGGGCTGTTGTGCGAGCGCCCCGGAACGATCGCCCCGCTCGCCACGACGAGGGCGATCTCGTCGTCGCCCGGTAGGCCGTCCGGCACGTCGGCGTAGCGCCCGAGGGACGTCCGGCGCAGGTCGCGTCCCGTGCAGCCTTCCGCGACCGCGTCCAGGGAGGGTTCGTCGAGGAGTGTATCGAGCAGTCCGGCCGCCAGCGCGCCCGGGGCCGTGAACGGGCCCTCGTCGATCAGCCGTCGGATGGAATCGCCGGGCAGGCCGCGAGCGGAGGCGAGGCTGTCCACCAGGAGGGCGAAGTCGTCGTCGAGCAGCGCGTCCAGCGCCGTCCGCGCGGGTTCGCTGAACCCCGTACGGGTGTACGTCTCGACCGCCGACTTGTACTGCCCGACGTGCGCGAAGTTGGGCGTGATGCCCACCTTGTCGTAGGTGCCGCGCAGGAACATGGCCGACAGGCTGAGTCCGTCGAGTTGCAGCACGGCGGTCTCGGGCATCGAGACGCGGTCCGCCGCACTCGCGAGCAGCAGCGCCTGCTCGCCCCCGCCGGACAACTGCGCGAACACGGGTTTCCCCGCTTCGCGAAATCGGCGAACGGCCTCGCGGAACTCGGAGACTCGCGACCATCCCCACGCGACGTCGTCGACGTGCAGGACGAGCGCATCGACAT
>CAZIXL010000106.1:0-7978 GCA_964542885.1 uncultured bacterium | reverse complement strand
CTCGGCGCCCGCGCGGTCGCCGCGATCGAGCGCGAAGCCGCCGGCACGCACGCGGGCATGCGCCCGCAGGTCCGCCGGCGCGCCGTCGCCGGCGGCCGCGAGCGCCTCCTCGAGCGAGCGGCGCGCCAGCTGGAAGAGCCCGCGCGAGGACCAGTAGCGCCACAGCCCGGTCGCGATCCGCAGCGCGTCGGCGCCGCCGCCCGGCGTGCGCAGCGACCACGCGAGCGCGGCGAGCAGGTTCTCGTGGTCGTCGTCCAGCCGCGCGAGGCGCTCGGCTTCGTCGGCGCGGCCGGCGCCGTGGCCTTCGAACGCCCGGGCGACCGCGACGAACGTCGCGGCGTGGCGCGCGCGGAGCGCGTCGCCCTCGGGCGTGGCGGCGAGCGCGTCGAGCGCGAACTGCCGCACGGACTCGAGGAAGCGGTAGCGCGTCGGCTCGCGTCCGGTCTCGACGACGACGAACGACTTGTCCACGAGCCGCGTGAGCCGGTCGAGCAGCTCGAACTCGTCGCCGCCGGGCGCGCACACCGCCATCGCCTGCTCGAGCGTCCAGCCGCCGCCGAAGACCGCGAGGCGCCGCAGCAGCTCGCGCTCGTCGGGCAGCAGGTGGTCGTGGCTCCACTGCAGCGCGGCGAGCAGCGTCTGCTGGCGCGGCAGCGCGGTGCGCTGCCCGCCGGTGAGCAGCCGGAAGCGGTCGTCGAGCCGCGCGGCGATCTGCTCGGGCGCGAGCACCTTCGCGCGCGCGGCCGCCAGCTCGATCGCGAGCGGGATGCCGTCGAGCCGGCGGCAGATCTCGGCGACGGCCGGCGCGTTGGCGTCGGTGAGCGCGAAGCCCGGGTGCGCCGCGCGGGCGCGCTCGACGAACAGCGCGCCCGCGTCGCTCGCCGCGACGGCCGTCGCGTCGGCGCGCGCACGCGCGGGCGGCAGCGAGAGCGTGCCGACCGGCACGACCGCTTCGCCCGGGAGCCCGAGCGGCTCGAGGCTGGTGACGAGCAGCGCGAGCCGCGGGCAGGCCTCGAGGAGCCGCAGCGCCGCGTCGGCGCACGCCACCAGCACCTGCTCCGCGTTGTCGAGCAGCAGCAGCGCCTCGCCCGCGCCGATCGCCTGCACGACGGTCTCGATGGGGTCGCGACCCGGCTCGGGCGCGCGTTCGAGCGCGCGCGCGAGCGTCTCGCCCACGCGCGCGCCGTCGGCGAGCGGGGACAGGTCCGCGAACCAGGTGCCGGCCGGGAAGCGCTCGCGCGCGGTCTCGGCGACGCGCAGCGCGAGCCGCGTCTTGCCGCTACCCCCGACGCCCGTGAGGGTGAGCAGCCGCTCCACGCCCACGCGGGCGGCGAGCCGTTCCACCTCCCGCGCGCGGCCGACGAAGCTGGTGCGCACGGCGGGCAGGTGCAGCGGCACGGCGGGTCCCGGCGCCGGCGGGGCGCCCGGGCGGTCGATCGCCGCGAGGGCCGCGCGCAGCTCGCCCGCGTCGCGCGGCCGCGCGTCGGCGTCCTTGGCGAGGCAGCGCTGCAGCAGCTCGACCAGCGCCGGCGGCACGCCGGGCGGCAACGCGCCCCAGTCGGGCTCCAGGTAGAGCGCGGCGGCCCCGGCGGTGGCGAGGTCGTCGCCCGCGAACGCGCGCGCGCCCGTGAGGCATTCGTAGAGCACGCAGCCGAACGCGAACACGTCGGTGCGCGGGTCCTGCGGCACGCCGAGCGCCTGCTCGGGGCTCAGGTAGCCGGCGGTACCGAGCACGCCGTCGTCGCCCGGGTCGCGCTCGCGCCGCGCGAGCCCGAAGTCGAGCACCTTCACGCGGTCGTGCTCGCCGAACATGACGTTCGCGGGCTTGAAGTCGCGGTGGACGATGCCCTTCTCGTGCGCGGCCTCGAGCGCCTCCGCGAGCGCGCGCGCCAGCGCGAGCGCGCCGGCGGGCGGGAGCGGCCCGCGAGCGAGGCGCGCCGCCAGCGTCTCGCCGGCCACGAACTCGAGCACCAGCGCGAGCCCGCCGCCGCCCAGCGGCTCGAGCCCGTGCAGGGTCGCGATGTTCGGGTGGTTGAGCGACGCCAGCGAGAGCGCCTCGCGCCGGAACCGCTCGAGCCGGTCGGCATCGCCCGCGAACTCGGAAGGCAGGACCTTGAGCGCGACGACGCGCTCGAGCCGCGAGTCGCGCGCGCGGAAGACCTCGCCCATGCCGCCCGCGCCGAGGGGCCCCAGGATGTCGTAGGGCCCGACGCGTCCTTCGAGTGTCGCCAAGCGGTGCCTCCCCCCGGTGCGCCGATGGTGGTCGCGCGCACTCTGGGGCACCACGCCGCGTCCGCGCAACGAAAAGGGCCCGCGGTTCGCGGCCGCGGGCCCCTCGCACGTCACGCCAGCGTGAAGACTATTCGCTCGGCAGGTCCTGCTTGAGCGTCACCGCGTCGTCGGGACTCCAGACGTCCGACTCGACCGGACCGTCCTTGCCGGCCGGCTGCGGCGCCGGCGGGCGGCGGTAGATCACGCCCAGCGGGAAGCGGTCCTCGCGCGCCAGCCGCATGGCCGCGTCGAGGTCGCTCGTGTCGCGGTCCTCGGGCAGCAGGTAGCTGCGCTGCAGGAGGCCGTCGGCGTAGCCGCGCGGCTGGTAGGTGACGCAGCCGGCGAGCACGTGCACGAACGAGAATCCGGGATAGAGGATCGCGTCGCGGAACATCTGGCGCATGTGCGGCATGTTGCCCGCGTGCGTCCGGGCGACGAAGCCGCAGCCCGAGCTGAGCACGAGGAGCACCGGGTTCAGCGGGGTCTCCTCGCCGCCGGCCAGGCCGCGCGAGCGCTTGGATTCCTGCTCGGTCGTGGGCGAGGCCTGGCCCTTGGTCAGGCCGTAGATGCCGTTGTCCATCACCGCGTAGGTCAGGTTCACGTCGCGGCGCACCGCGTGCGGGATGTGGCCGAGGCCGATGCTGAAGCCGTCGCCGTCGCCGCCCACGACGACGGTCGTCATCTCGGGCCGCGCGAGCTGCAGGCCGCTCGCGATCGGCAGCGCGCGGCCGTGGATCGAGTTGAACGAGTACGCCTTCACGTATCCGGGCAGGCGGCTCGAGCAGCCGATGCCCGAGATCACGGCCAGCTTCTCGGGCGCGATCTCGAGGTCGGCGAGCGCCTGGGTGAGCCCCTTGAGCACGCCGTAGTCGCCGCAGCCCGTGCACCAGACGGGCTCGAGCTCGGTGCGGAAATCCTTCGGCTTCATGCGGGCTCCTTACCTTCCGCCGGCGGGGCCGGCCAGAAGCGTGGTGAGTTCGCGGCTCGAGATGGGCAGGCCGCCGCTGCGCGCCACGCTGCGCGCGCCGCCGAGGTCGGTCAGGCTCAGGAGGTACTTGTGGAACTGGCCCTGGAAGCTCAACTCCACGACGACCAGCTCGTCGAGGTCCTTGCGCCACGCCTCGAAGCTCTCGAGCGGGAACGGGTGCAGGACCTCGGGCAGGAAGGCGCGCCACTCGGCGTGCTTCGGCAGCCACTCGCGCAGCATGCCGTAGGTGCTGCCCCAGGCGACGATCCCGCGCTTGGCGCCGTCGCGGCCGAGCGTGCGGAACCAGTCCTTCGTGTCGAGCCCGATGGCGGGCAGCTTGCGGAAGCGGCGCTCGCTCATCTGCTGGTGCACGGCCGCGTCGGCCGACGGATGCCCCTGCTCGGTGTGCTCGATACCGGCGGCCAGGTACGTGCCGCCGGGCGTCCCCGGCACGCGGAACGCGTTCGCCGGGTGGTCGTCCGTCAGCTTGAAGCGCGCCGGCGCGTCCGCGGGCGTCCAGCGCCAGCGACGCGGCACCTCGCGGCGGTCCACGACGGCGTCGCGGATCTGGCGGCGCTGCGCGACGTAGGCGTCCGACAGCACGAGCACCGGCAGCTGGTAGTTCTCGGCGAGCTCGAAGGCGCGGAACATGACGTCGCGCGCGTGCACGACGTCGAACACGCCCAGCACGGCGCGCGGGAAGTCGCCGTGCCCGCCGTAGATCGCGTGGAAGAGGTCGGCCTGCTCGGTGCGCGAGGGCATGCCCGTCGCCGGGCCCGCGCGCTGGCAGTCGACGATGATCGCCGGGATCTCGGCCATGCTCGAGAGGCCCATCATCTCGGTCATGAGCGAGAGGCCCGGGCCGCTCGTCGCGGTCATCGACGGCACGCCACCGAAGCTGGCGCCCACGACCATGCCGAGCGCCGCGATCTCGTCCTCCGCCTGCACGAGCGTCCCGCCGACGGTGTGGAACTCCTCGATCAGCGTCTCCATGACCTCGGAGGACGGCGTGATGGGGTAGCCGGCGAAGAACTTGAGGCCCGCCGCCATCGCGCCGCGCGCGATCGCCTCGTTGCCGGTCTCGACCACGAGCGGCACGCCGTGCCCGCTCAGGTGCATCACCGGCGCGACCTTGCCCTCGGCCGCGTCGTAGGCCTTGCGGAACGTGGCGATGTTGCGCTCGAGCACCGCGGGGCGGTGGCCGAAGCGGTCGGCGAGCGCGCGCTCGGCGAGCGCGGGCTTCCAGTCGAGCGCGCGGCAGAGGAGCGCGAGGCCCATCATGTTCTTGGGTTCGCCGGACACCTCGACGCCGTCCTCGAAGGTGGCGAACGGCCAGCGCAGCGACTCGCGCTTCGGCGTGCCCAGCCAGTCGGGCGGCGAACCCTGGTCGGTCGCCTCGAGGATGAACAGGCTGTCGTCGTGCAGGTTCAGCGAGCCCTTGAAGCGCCGCAGGTCCGACAGGCGGAAGCACAGCAGCACGTCGGTCTGGTCGCCTTCGTAGCACACCTCGGAATCGGCCAGGCGCAGCACGACCGCCGACTCGCCGCCGCGGATCTGCGGGCCGTACGACTGGACGAGCATGCCGTAGAGGCCCTGGTGCGCGGCCATGGCGAGCAGCAGGTCGCCGACCAGGGCGACGCCGTCCCCGCCGCTGCCGGCGATCGCGATCACCAGCGACCGCGAGACGGCGCCGTCGTTCGGGGAGGCCGCGCGGGCCTCGGGTTCGGTGCGGGTCTCCATCGTCAGGCTCCCGTCGGTTCGGAGATCTCGACCAGCTCCGGTTCCGGCAGCTGGCCGACTCGGTGGATGATGGTGCTCGGGCAGATCTCGGCGCAGGCGTAGCCGCAGGCGTCGCCGTACGCGATGCACTTGTCGTGGTCGATGACGATCGTGCGGCCGTCCCACTCGATCGCACCCGCCGGGCACTTCGCGACACACTTGCGGCACAGCGTACACCCGACCATGCACGTGGCCCGCACGATGGCCTGCTTGTCCACGGCCTTGCACGCGAGCTCCACGCGGCGGCCGCGCGGGTAGAGCTTGAAGAGGTCCTTGGGGCACACGGAGACGCACACGGCGCAGCCGGTGCACTTCGCGGTGTCCACCTGGGCGATGCCCCCGGGTCCGATCGACAGCGCGTCGAACGGGCAGGCGCGCACGCAGTCGCCGAGCCCGAGGCAGCCGTTCTTGCACGCGCGCGGGCCGCCGAACACGAGCGCCGCGGCCGCGCACGTCGGGATGCCCGCGTACTCGGCCTCGTTGCGCGCGTAGGCCGAGGTGCCGTGGCACGTCATGACGACGACGCGGTCCTGCACCGAGCCCGCGTCCTTGCCCGTCAGCTCGGCGACCGCCTTCGCCACCGGCGCGCGGCCGGGGATGCACAGGTTGGGGGGGACGGCGGCGTTCTCGACGACCGCCTCGGCGTACGCCGTGCAGCCGGCGTAGCCGCACGCGCCGCAGTTCGCGGACGGCAGGCGGTCGCGGACGCGGTCGACGAGCGGGTTGGACTGGACCTTGAAGCGCTCGGCCGCCACGCCCAGCCCGATCCCGAAGAACAGGCCGAAAACCGTGAAGACCCCCAGTCCCCACAGCGCGGCGGTCAGGAGAGTCGAGTCCATGGCGTCACCGGAAGAGGTCGAGGCCCGAGAAGCCCATGAAGGCGAGGGCGAAGAGGCCGGCCAGTGCGAACGCGATGGGCAGGCCCTCGAACGCCTTCGGCACGCGCGCGAGCTCGAGCTTCTCGCGGGCGCACGACATCAGGAACAGCGCCAGCGCGAAGCCGAGCCCGCTGCCGAGCGCCAGCGCCAGCGCCTCGCCGAACGAGGCGTTGGCCTGCGCGTTGAGCAGCGGCACGGCCAGGATGATGCAGTTCGTCGTGATGAGCATCAGGTAGACGCCGAAGCCGCGGTGCAGGCCGGGGTGCGTCTTCTTGAGCATCGTGTCGAGGAACTGCACCACCATCGCGACCGTCCCGATGAACACCAGGATCTGCAGGAACCCGAGGTGCAGCGGGCGCAGCACGAACGTGTCGACAGCCCACGAGAACAGGGCGGTGAACAGCATCACGGCGGTGAACGTGACGCCCATGCCGACCGCGGTGTCGCGCTTCTTCGAGACGCCGAAGAAGATGCACAGGCCCAGGTAGCGCGTGAACACGAAGTTGTTGATGAGCGCCGACGACAGGAACACCGTCACCAGCAGCGCCCACGTCGAGGGCGAGATCTCGCGCGACATCGGCGGGTCGAGCACCTCGACGCGGTAGTGCTCGGACGCGTGCACGTTCTGGCCCACCGTGAGCGTCACGCCGCCGTCGGGCTCGGCCCGGACGGACTTGATCTCGGCGGGCGCGTCGGGCGCGGCGGCCTCGGTGAAGCGGAAGTTGCCCGGCTCGGCGCGGCCGATCGGCGTGCTGGTCCACAGCCGCACCTGGTCGGGAGCCCTGACCTGCGCGCGCACGATGGCCTCGCCCGCGGCGGGCGCCGGCTTCGGCCCCAGCAGCGGCGCGGCGGCGAGCGCGAGCACGAGCAGCAGCGGCGCGAGGGCCGCCAGCGCGACGCGGCGATCAACCATGGGCGCCTCCGCCCGACGACGGCTTGCCGCCGCGCTTGAGGTCGAGCCAGTTGAAGAACGCCATGAGCAGGGCGATCGAGAAGAAGCCGCCCGCGGGAAGCGCGAAGAAGAGCAGCGGCTTCGTTCGGACGAACGCGAAGCCCGCCAGCGACCCGGCGCCGAGCGACTCGCGCATCGCGCCGATCACGACCAGCGCGAGCAGGAAGCCCAGGCCCATGCCGAAGCCGTCCCAGAACGCGGGCACGAGCGGCTGGCGCGAGGCGAACACCTCGAGGCGCGAGATGATGATCGCGAACGCGACGATCAGCTTCACGTAGAGCCCGACCTGCGCGTACAGGGCCGGCGTGAAGGCCGCGAGGGCCATGTCGATCGCGCTCACCCAGACCGCGATGATGATCGTGTAGACCGGGATGCGGACGCGCGGATGGATGAACCCGCGCACCAGCGCCACCGTCACGCTCGAGAGGACCTGCACCGCCAGCACGGCGATGCCGAGGATGAAGCCGTTCGCGACCGTCGTGGTCACGGCGACGGCGGGGCACAGGCTGAGCGCGAGCCGGAACACGGGGTTCTCGGCGAAGATCCCGTTGAGGATCAACTCGCGCGCGCCGGGCGGACGATCGGGTGCGCTCATGACGTCCCTTCGAGCCGCGGCCCGAGCAGCGCCCAGCGGCGGCGAAAGTGCTCCACGGTGGTGCGGACGCCGCGCGTGAGGGCGCGGCTCGAGATCGTGGCGCCGGTGACGGCGTAAACGGGCCTCGCGTGCTCGCGCGCGATCAGCGCGGCGTGCCCGCTTTCCCACGCGCCGAAGCCCTCGCCCGCGAGCGCGCCCAGCGCGGCGCGCCAGTCCTCGGGCATCGGGTCCTTCGTCACGTCGAGCTTCGCGACCTGGTCGGCGCTGCGGCCCGCGAACTGCGCCTGGAACCAGCCGGTCGCGACCTCGGCGCCGAGCCCCGGGTCCTCCTCGTGCTCGACGACCTTCACCCCCTGCACGACGAACGCGGAGTCGAGCGCCACGAAGAAGCGGATCGCCTTCTTGTAGCCGCGCGTCTCGCCCTCGACGACGAAGCCGGCCAGCGCTCCGCCCGTGGACGCGACGAACAGCCGGCCCAGCGGCACGAGCCGGGCGTCCGGCGCGTCGGCCGCCGGCTCGCCGGCCAGCGTGAAGAC
>CAZIXL010000105.1:0-8034 GCA_964542885.1 uncultured bacterium | reverse complement strand
CGCTGGTCGAGCCCGAGGACCTGCTGCGCTACGGCCTCATCCCCGAGCTGGTCGGGCGGCTGCCCGTCGTCGGGACCCTCGAGTCGCTCGACGAGGAGGCGCTCGTGCGCATCCTGACCGAGCCCAAGAACGCGATCACCAAGCAGTACGCCAAGTTCCTCGAGATGGAGGGCGTCAAGCTCGACTTCACCGAGGACGCGCTGCACGCGATCGCCGCGCTGGCCATCCAGCGGGGCACGGGCGCGCGAGGCTTGCGTGCCGTGATCGAAGAGGCGATGCTGGAGGTCATGTACGACATTCCTTCGCGGTCGGACGTCATCGGCTGCACGATCTCGAAGGAGTGCATCCAGAACCACGCGCCGCCGCTCCTCACGTTCCGCGGCGAGCGCGAGAAGCGTCGCAAGGAAGCCTGACCGCGGCGGGGCCGGGTGCCCCGGATCGCGGTGACGTCACGGGCCGGCCGCCTTCGCGACCGGCCCGCACCTTTCGAGGGAGAACCCGTTGGCCACGAAGTCGAAGTCCAAGCGGTCCGCAGCCCCCGCCCGGCCGTCCCCGGCGCGCCCGCAGGCGCCGTCCCCCGCGTCGAAGCGGCCCCGGCGCACCGCGGCCGCGAAACCCGCGGCCGCCGAGCGCGCGGGTACGATCACGCTCGAGCGCGGCGAGGAGACGCTGCGGTTCCAGGATCGCCTGCCGCTGCTGCCGCTGCGCGACCTCGTGGTCCATCCCTACATGACGATCCCTCTGCTGGTCGGCCGGCTGCCGTCGATCAACGCGATCGAGAAGGCGGTGGCGCGCGACCGCATCCTGTTCGTGACCGCACAGCGCCGCAGCGAGGTGGCCGACCCGCAGCACGACGAGCTGCACAAGGTGGGGACGGTCGTGCGCATCCTGCAGCTGTTCCGCCTGCCGGACGGCAGCATGCGCGTGCTCGTCGAGGGCCTCGTGCGTGCCCAGGTCGAGCGCTTCCAGTGGTCGAGCGATTTCTACACGGTGCAGGTGGCGACGCTCGACGACTCCGTCGCGGGGGGGCCCGAGGTCGAGGCGCTCCAGCGCAACGCGATGCAGCTCTTCCAGGACTACGTCCACCTGAACCGCCGCATCCCCGACGAGGTGCTCACCACCACGACGGCGCTCGCGGATCCGGTGCAGGTCGCGCACACGATCGCGTCGCACCTGCTGGTGAAGGTCCCGGTCAAGCAGCGCCTGCTCGAGGCGAACGGCACCGTGGCGCGCTTCCGGCTGCTCGCCGAGACGCTCGCGTCCGAGCTCGAGATCGTGCGCCTCGAGCGCAAGATCGAGGGCCAGGTGCGATCGCAGGTGCACAAGAACCAGAAGGAGTTCTACCTCAACGAGCAGCTCAAGGCGATCCGCAAGGAGCTGGGCCACCAGAACGAATTCACGACCGAGCTCGAGGAGCTGGGCGAGGCGATCCGCAAGGCGCGGATGCCGCGCGAGGTCGCGACGCGGGCGATGAAGGAGCTGGACCGGCTCACGCGCATGAGCTTCATGTCGCCCGAGGCGACCGTCGTGCGCGGCTACATCGACTGGCTCGTCAACCTGCCGTGGCGCAAGACCACGAAGGACAACCTCGACATCGCGAACGTCGAGCAGGTGCTGGACGAGGACCACTTCGGCCTCAAGAAGGTGAAGGAGCGCATCGTCGAGTACCTGTCGGTGCTCAAGCTGACGCGCCAGAACAAGGCACCCATCCTGTGCTTCGTGGGCCCGCCCGGCGTCGGCAAGACCTCGCTCGGCAAGTCCATCGCCCGCGCGCTCGGCCGGCGCTTCGTGCGCGTCGCCCTGGGCGGCGTGCGTGACGAGGCCGAGATCCGCGGCCACCGCCGCACCTACATCGGCTCGATGCCCGGCCGCGTGATCCAGAGCCTGCGCCGCGCGGGCAGCCGCAACCCGGTGTTCCTGCTCGACGAGATCGACAAGCTCGGGGCGGACTGGCGCGGCGACCCGGCGGCGGCCCTGCTCGAGGTGCTCGATCCGGAGCAGAACCACACGTTCCAGGATCACTACCTCGAAGTGGACTTCGACCTCTCGCAGGTCATGTTCATCTGCACGGCGAACTCGCTCTACTCGATCCCGCCGGCGCTCGTGGACCGCATGGAGGTCATTCGCCTCCCCGGCTACCTCGAGACGGAGAAGGTCGAGATCGCGAAGCGCTTCCTCGTGCCCAAGCAGCGCGCGGCGGCCGGCCTCGTCGAGGGCGACTTCGCGATCGAGGACGACGCGGTGCGCGAACTGGTGAACGGCTACACGCGTGAAGCCGGCGTGCGCAACCTGGAGCGCGAGATCTCCTCGCTCTGCCGCAAGGTGGCGAAGAAGAAGGCCGAAGCGGGGCTCAAGAAGCGCGTCACGATCGACACCGCCGGGCTCGCGAAGCTGCTCGGGCCGCGCCGCTGGCTCGAGACCTCGGTCGAGCGCGCCTCGCGCATCGGCGTCGCGAACGGCCTCGCGTGGACCGAAACCGGCGGCGACCTGCTCACGATCGAGGTGAGCATCCTGCCCGGCAAGGGCGACCTGCTGCTCACGGGCAAGCTCGGCGACGTGATGCGCGAGTCCGGCCAGGCGGCCATGAGCTACGCCCGCGCCCGCGCGGCGCAGCTGGGGCTCGACCGCTGGTTCCACCGCGACATCGACGTGCACGTGCACGTGCCCGAGGGCGCCACGCCGAAGGACGGCCCCTCGGCCGGCATCACGATCGCGACCGCCCTCGTCTCGGCCCTGACCGGGGCGCCGACGCGTTCCGACGTGGCGATGACGGGCGAGATCACGCTCCGCGGCACCGTGCTGCCGATCGGCGGCCTGAACGAGAAGGTCGTCGCCGCCCGCCGCGCGGGCATCAAGACCGTGCTCGCGCCGAAGGCCAACGAGAAGGACTTCACCGAGATTCCCGAGGAGGTCCGCGCCGACCTGCACTTCGTGTTCGTCGAGACCATGGACCAGGTGCTCGAGCACGCGCTCGAGCGCAGCACGCCCCCCGTCGAGACCCCGGCCGCCGGCGACCCGGCGGCGACCTACGCCCACTGAACCGCGAGGACCCCCGAGCCATGACGACCGCCGCCCGACCGGCCGCCACGACCCGCACCCACACGCGCCCGCGCCTCTTCACTCCCGGCCCGGTCGAAATCCCCGTGCGCATCCTGCGCGCGATGTCGCAAGTCCCGCCGCACCACCGCACCGACGCGTTCCGCGCGACGTTCAAGCAGGTGAGCGAGGACCTGAAGTGGCTGCACCGGACCGCGGGCGAGGTGCTGATGCTGGCGGCCTCGGGCTCCGGCGCGATGGAGGCGTGCGTCGTGAACCTGCTCGCGCCCGGCGACCGCGCGCTCGCGATCGTGGGTGGCAAGTTCGGCGAGCGCTGGGCGAACCTGTGCAAGGCCTACGGCGTGCCCTGCGACGTGGTCGAGGTGCCGTGGGGCCACGCGGTGGACGCCGCCGAGGTGGCGAAGCGGCTCGACGCGGACGCCTCGATCAAGGCCGTCTTCGCGACCCAGAGCGAGACGTCGACGGCGACGCTGCACGACGTCGAGGCCCTCGCGAAGGCGACGCGCGCGCGCGGCCGCCGGCTCGTCGTGGACGCCATCACCGGCGTCGGCGTGCACCCGCTGCCGCAGGACGACTGGGGCGTCGACGTGGTCGTGACGGGTTCGCAGAAGGGGCTCATGTCGCCCCCGGGCATCGCGACCGTGAGCCTCGCGCCCTGGGCGCTCGACGCCATCGAGGGCGAGCGGCTGCCGCGCTTCTACTGGGACCTGCGCAAGGCGCGCAAGAGCCTGCCCGCCGGCGAGTCGGCGTTCACGCCGGCCGTGAGCCTCACGTTCGCCGTCGGCGAGGCGCTGGCGATGATGAAGGAGGAGGGGCTCGAGAACGTGCATCGCCGGCACGCGAAGCTCGCCGCGGCCGTGCAGGCCGGCGCGCGCGCGCTGGGCTGGTCGCTGTTCTCGAAGAGCCCCGCGCACGGCGTGACGGCGATCGAGCCGCCGGCCGGCGTGGACGCCTCGGCGGTCGTCAAGCGCCTGCGCGAGGGGCACGGCATCACCGTCGCCGGCGGCCAGGACCACATGAAGGGCAAGATGATCCGCGTCGGGCACATGGGCGCTTACGACCTGTCGGACGCGTACGTGGTGCTCGCGGCGCTCGAGGAGTGCACGAACGCGCTCGGGGCTCGCGCCGGCGGCGCGATCGAAGCCGCGCGCGGCGCGTGGGAGGCCGCGTGAAGGTCCTCGCCTGCGACCGGGTGGACCCGGCCGCGCTCTCGATGCTCCGGGCGGCGGGCCACGAGGTGACCGAGGCCAACGCGCTCAAGGGGGACGATCTCGTCCGCGCGCTCGAGGGCGTGAGCGCGCTGCTCGTGCGCGGCGCCACGAAGGTGACCGCCGACGTCCTGCGCGCCGCCCCGGACCTGAAGGTCGTGGTGCGCGCGGGGACGGGCCTCGACAACGTCGACCGCGTCGCCGCCCAGGCCGCGGGCATCCGCGTGTGCAACACGCCGAACGCGAACTCCGTGTCGGTGGCCGAACTGGTGTTCGGCCTGCTGCTGGCGCTCGAGCGCCACGTCGTGCCAGCGGCCAGCGCGCTGCGGCGCGGGGTGTGGGAGAAGTCGCGGTTCCAGGGCCGCGAGCTGTCGGGCCGCACGCTCGGCATCCTGGGCTTCGGCCGCATCGGCCGCGAGGTCGCCACCCGCGCCCGCGCGTTCGACCTGGCCGTCGTCTCGCACGATCCGCGCCACGGCACGACGTCGGAGGGCTTCGGCTGGGTGCGCGAGCTGGCGCGCGACGAGCTGCTGAAGACCGCGGACATCGTCACGCTCCACCTGCCGCTCGACGACTCGACGCGGGATTCGTTCGGCGAGCGCGAGTTCGCCCTGATGAAGCCGGACGCCGTGCTGGTCAACTGCGCGCGTGGCGGCGTCGTGAACGAGTCCGCGCTCCACGGGGCGCTGGTCTCGGGCCGGATCCGCGCCGCGGCCTCGGACGTCTTCGCGACCGAGCCGCCGCCCGCGGAGCACCCGCTGCTGGCGCTCCCGAACTTCCTGCCGCTGCCGCACCTCGGCGCCTCGACCGAGGAGGCCCAGCGCCGCGCCGGCACCGACGCGGCCCAGATCGTCATCGACGCACTGGCGGCGGCGCGTTAGCGCATCGCGGCGACCAGGCCGCGGAGTCCCTCCTCGAGCGGGACCGCCGCGGTCCAGCCCAGGCGTTCGCGGGCGCGGGCGACGTCCAGGAATCGCCGCGAGCCCTCGCCGCTGCGCCCGGCACGGGCGCCGATCTTCAGCGTCGCGCCGGCCCCGGTGAGCGCCGCGATGCGCTCCGCGAGGTCGCGGATCGCGATCTCGCGGCCGGAGCCCGCGTTGAAGACCTCGCCGGCCACGCCGGGACGGACCGCCGCGAGCGCGAGGGCCTCGACCACGTCGCGCACGTGGACGTAGTCCACCGTCTGCTCGCCGGAGGTCATCTCGAACTCGCGACCGTCGAGGCACGCGCGCACGAGCGCGGGCAGGAAGAAGCTCTCGTCCTGCCCGGGTCCGTAGACGAGGGCCGGCCGCACGGTGACGAGCGGCAGCGACGTCCGCGCGGCCAGCGCATGCGCGAACTGGGTCGCCGCGACCTGGCTCGCGGAGTAGGGCGTGACGGCGCACTCGCGCTGCGCTTCGCGGAACGGCACCGGGCCGTCGCCGTACTCCTCCATGCCACCCGTGCGCACGACGCGAGGATGCGGCTCGCCGCCCGCGACCAGCGCGAGCAGCAGTTCGAGCGTCCCCTGGACGTTGACGGCGAGGCTGCGCCGCCACGCGTCGGGATCGAGCGGCCGGTTGCGGCCGCCGGTCCAGGCCGCGAGGTGGAAGACGGCTTCGAAGCGCTCGCCCGCGAGCGCCCGGCCCGCCGCGCCGGGTTCGGCCAGGTCGGCCGAAACCGCGCGCACGCGCGCCGCCGCCGGCGCGAGCCGGTCGAGCCGGGCCGCGGGGTGCTCGAGCACCGTCACGCTCGCGCCGGCCTCGAGCAGGCGTTGCACGAGGTGGGTGCCCACGAAGCCGGCCCCGCCCGTGACCAGGACCGGCCGGCCGGCGAGCGCAGAGGGGTCGCTCACGACCGTCAGGCGCCCAGGTAGGCGCGGTACCAGTCGATCGTCTCGCGCAGCCCGGCTTCGAGCCCGTAGGCCGGGGTCCAGCCCAGGCGCTCGCGCGCCTTCGCGGCCGAGAGGTACTGGTCGCGGATCTCGCCGCGCGCCGTGTTGCGCACGTCGGGCTCGACGTCCTCGCGCTGCATGAGGCGGCGGATCGTGTGGACCAGCTCGAGCACCGAGGTGGGCTTCTCGCCGCTGAAGTTGAACGCTTCGCCGCGGACGTCCGGCCGGTCCATGGACTCGCCCATGCGCAGGTAGGCCCGCGCGACGTCCTTCACGTACACGTAGTCGCGGACGAACGTGCCGTCGCTGCGCAGCACGGGCCGCCGTCCCTCGAGCAGCGCGCGCACCGTCTCGGGCACGATCCGGCTCCAGTTCAGGTCCCCGCCGCCGTACACGTTGCCGAAGCGGGCGATGGTCACGGGCAGGCCGTAGGTGTGCCCGTAAGTCTGCGCGAGCAGGTCGGTGCAGGTCTTGGAGACCTCGTAGGGGTGGTTGCCCGCGAGCGGCATGTCCTCGCGATAGGGCAGGTCGGGCCGGGTCCCGTAGGCCTTGTCGCTCGACGCGACGACCACGCGCTGCACGAGCCCGGAATGGACGCGGGCCGCCTCGAGCACGTGGTACGTGCCGCGCAGGTTCGCCTCGAAGGTGGCCAGCGGCCAGCGGTGCGCCACCTCGACCAGCGTCTGCGCGCCCAGGTGGAACACCGTGTCGACGTCGTGCAGGTTGATCGCCCGCTCGACCGCGGCGAAGTCGGCGAGGTCGCCGTTCACGACGTGGCAGCGCGCGAGGTCGCCGCTGCGGACCAGCTCGGAGTGCGGATCGGCGTCGAGCACGAACGCGACCACGGTCGAGCCCTGCGCGAGCAGGTCCTTGACCAGCCACGAGCCGATCAGCCCCGTGGCCCCGGTCACCAGGACGCGGCGGCCCTTCCAGAACGGCGAGTCGCTCACTTCCACGGCGCCCATGGTGCGTTCCCCTCGGCCCACAACTGGTTGAGCGTGCGCTTGTCGCGCAGCGTGTCCATGCACTGCCAGAAGTCCTCGGAGCGGTAGGCCATCAGCTGCTGGTCGGCCGCGAGGCGCTCGAGCGGCTCGCGTTCCCACACCGTCTCGGCCCCGTCCAGGTAGTCGAACACGCCCGGCTCGAGGACGAAGAAGCCGCCGTTGATCCAGCCCTCGCCGATCTGCGGCTTCTCGTCGAAGCGCGCCACGGCGTCGCCCTCGAACTCGAGGCGCCCGAAGCGCGCGGGGGGGCGCACGGCGGTCAGCGTCGCCAGCCGCCCGTGGCGCTTGTGGAACTCGACGAGCCGCCGGATGTCCACGCTCGAGACCCCGTCGCCGTACGTCATCATGAACGTGCCGTCGCGCAGCAGCGGGGCGAGGCGCAGCAGGCGGCCGCCCGTCATCGTCGCGGGGCCCGTGTCCATGAGGTGGACCGTGAAGTCGTCGCGCCGGGCCGAGTACTCGGTCACTTCGCCGCGCGCGAGGTCGATCCGGAAGTCGGTCTCGACGCGCGCGTGGTCGAGGAAGTAGCGCTTCACGACCTCCCCGCGGTAGCCGAGCGCCACCACGAACTCCCGGAACCCGAAGTGGGCGTAGGACTTCATGATGTGCCACAGGATGGGACGGTTGCCGATCTCGATCATCGGCTTGGGCAGGATGTCCGTTTCCTCGGCGAAGCGCGTACCCAAGCCACCCGCCAGAATCACTGTCTTCATGCGCTCTCCCGGGCAAGGACCGGCGAAGATTCTAACCCTAGAGGGGTCACCCGGGGCAACACCGCCGGCGGGGCGCGCCCGCCGCGCGTCGGCGAGCGCGCGTGCTTGACGCTGTGTCGAGGCCCGGTGGAACATGTCCGCGCAAGCGACCGGCCCCCCCCCCCCCCCGCCAGCCGGCC
>CAZIXL010000104.1:0-8039 GCA_964542885.1 uncultured bacterium | reverse complement strand
ACGTGGCGCGGCCGGCGGGAGCGATCCCGCCGGCCGCTTCGCGTGCCCGGGCTCGGGTCCTCTCGTTCCGGCCGGGGCCGCGTCGCCGGGAGGGAGCGGTGCTAGTGCCGGCCGCCCTCGCCGCCTTCGCCGCCGCCGCGCCGCCGGCCGGGGCCGTGCAGGCAGTGCCCGCCCAGGTCCACCGTGAACGTCGAGTCGCCCACGTCGAGCGTCGCGAACTGCGTCCCGTTGAAGGTCAGCACGGCCGTCAGGTCGAGGCCGAGGCTGTTGGCGAGGTGGGTCGTGATCGTGCCCGAGAGCGGCCACGAGTCGCGGCGGAACGGCGCGGGAACGACGACCGAGGCGACCGTCGTGGAAGCCGTGAAGCTCCGCAGCGAGCGCGTACCGTCGTTCGCCGTGACCGAATCGCGGTGCGAGGCCGTGCCGGATCCGTCCCAGGTGCGCGTCGTCTCGCTGCCTTCGAGGCCGCTCACGGTCAGCTCGCGGTGGTCGTCGATCTCCTTGTACCGCCAGGGCTGGTCGATCGTGCCCATGAGGGTCGAGGCGAACTTGATCGAGGCCGTGGTCAGGCTGTCGAAGCTCTCCTGCGATGCGCCGGTGCCATCGAGGAACTGGTAGCTGCGCGTCACGGTGAAGCCGTCGTGGTCGAAGCCGGCGCCGCAGGTGTGCGCGCCGGTCGTCGAATCGTACGGGCAGCCGCGCGGGACGAGGATCGGCAGGCCGAACGCGATGCACGGGCCGTGCACGAGCGTGTCGCCGGCCTGCATCGTGGCCGAGAGCGCGTCGAGCGCCTGCGCGCCGGACGTGCCGGAGCTGGTCGAGGCCGCGCCTGTGGAGGAGACCGGGGCGTCGGAATGACCGCAGCCTGCGAGCAGGGCGCCGGTCGCGGCGAGCGCGAGAACGAATTGAAGGGTGCGACGGCGGGACATCGGATCTCCTCTCGTGAGTGGAATCGCGGCCGGGCGTCGAGGGACACGTCGCGCGAATCGTTCCGATGATCGCGGGGAGCGGGACTCGCGGATTCTACTGCCCGTCCTTCGTGACGGTTCCCAAAGTTTCCGTCAGGTGGGAGCGGGGAATCGGGGCGTCGACGGCGGGTTCCGTGCAGGCGTGCGCGGCGCAGGCCGCTGCGCGGGGTGCGCCCGGCGTCCGGCGGGGCACGCCCGTCCGGTCCCGGCGACAGGCTCGGCCCGGTTTGTTACGGTCCCGCCGTTTCACCTCCTTTCACGCATATCGACCGTACCGGAGGCGTTCCCATGCGTCGCATCCTCCTTCTCTCCACGCTCGCGGCCGCGATCGTCGCGGTGCCGCTCGCGTCCGTCGCGTCGGCCGGCGCCGACGTGCCGTCCATCGCGCAGTTCCTCAAGATCCGCACGCCCGCCCGGCCCGTGATGATGCCGGATGGTTCGCTGCTGCAGCGCGACTGGCCCGACGGCGTCTGGCAGCTCTACCGCACCACGCCGAAGACCCCCGGCCCGAACGCCTCGTACGCCGACGGCCAGGTCGTGGTCACGAAGCTCACCGACTTCCCCGACGGTCTCGCGCGCTTCTCGCTCTCGCCTGACGGCACGCGCTGCGTGGTCATGTACGCGCGCGGCGGCAACGAGAACACGCAGCTCGCGCTGATCGACCCCATGGCCAACGGCGTCGCGTCGCTCACGCCCGTGCTCGAGAACCCGAAGGTGCAGGCGAGCGTCAACGCGTGGCTGCGCGACGGCTCGGGCTTCTTCTACTCGGCCAACGACGAGAGCCCGACCGACTTCTACCTGTACCGCTACGACCTCGCGAGCGGGAAGGCGACGAAGATCCTGGGCGAGAAGGGCTCGTGGAGCGTCTCGGGCGTGACCGACGACGGCGCGCGCGTGCTGCTCACCCAGTACGTCTCGGCGTCCGACTCGCACGTCTGGGAGCTGGACCTCAAGACGGGCAGGCGCACCGAGATCACGCTCGCCCCGAAGGACGGCACGGCCGCGTGTGAGGTCGTGGGCTACATGCCCGGCGACCGCGCCGTGCTCATGACCTCGGACGTGAACGACGGCATGGCGCGGCTGTACCTGCGCGACCTCAGGTCGGGCAGGGTCACCGAGCCGATCGCGTCGCTCTCGAAGTACGAGCTCGACGGCGCCGGCATGAACGACCTGCGCGACATGCTCGTCGTGCTCGCGAACGAGGACGGCTTCGCGACGCCGTACTTCTTCGCGGTGCCGTCGTTCAAGGCCATGAAGGCCCCCGAGATGGAAAAGGGCGTCGCCGGTGGCAGCGAGTTCCGCGGGCACACGCTGGTGTGGTCGCTCTCGAACGCGCGCAATGCGGGCGAGTCCTACGCGACGACGTTCGATCCCAAGGCCGCGCCCGTCACGAAGCAGCTCACGTGGACGGACAAGGCCGGCGTGGACCTGTCGACGTTCCAGCTGCCGGAGCTGGTCCACTACCCGGCATTCGACGGCAAGTCGATCCCGGCGTTCCTCTACCTGCCCCAGGGTGCGCAGAAGGGCCAGCCGATCCCGTTCGTCGTCTACTACCACGGCGGCCCCGAAGGCCAGAATCGCCCCGGCTTCAGCGCCGCACTCCAGTACCTGGTCGCGCGCGGCTACGGCCTGCTCATGCCGAACCCGCGCGGCAGCACGGGCTACGGGCGCGAGTTCCAGATGCTCGACAACTACAAGAACCGCTGGGACAGCGTGCGCGACGGCGTCGACGCGGCGGAATGGCTCGTGAAGGAGGGCTGGAGCGAGCCCGGCCGCATCGCCACCTACGGCGGCTCGTACGGCGGCTTCATGTCGGTGGCGTGCATCGTCGAGGACCAGGAGCGCGTCGACGCCGGCAAGCGCCCGCAGCGGCTGTTCGGCGCGTGCGTGGACATCGTCGGCATCGTCAACATGCAGACGTTCCTCGAGAAGACGAGCGGCTACCGCCGCAAGCTGCGCGAGGTCGAATACGGCCCGGTCGAGGACAAGGCGTTCCTCGCGTCCGTCTCGTCGATCCACAAGGTCGACAAGATGAACGTGCCGTTCTTCATCGCCCACGGCTTCAACGACCCGCGCGTGCCGGTCGAGGAGGCCATGCAGCTGGCGATCGCCCTGAAGGACCGCGGCAAGTCGCCGCGCGTCTTCATCGCGCCCGACGAGGGGCACGGCTTCCAGAAGCTCGACAACCGGATCTACTTCTACGAGCGCTCGACGCAGTTCCTCGACGAGACGATCGGCGCCGGGGCGAAATCGGCGATGAACTGAGCGCGGATCGCATCGGCGACGCGGCACGGCGGCCGGCGGGAGCGATCCCGCCGGCCGCTTCGCGTCCGGCCCGGGCGCCCGGCCGGGCCGGCGGGGTCACCCGGACCCGGCGGCGCGCGCGCCAGTCCCCCGGTCGAAGTACGGGCTTGCCCCGGCCTCGCGACTGCGTACGCTCGGCAGCGTTCCACCATGGGCCGCGGCCCTCGCCGCATCCCTCCGCTGCGCCGGTCCGACCCGGGCCACACAAGGGAGATGCCATGAAGAAGTACGGTGCGGAGTTCTTCGGAACGTTCTGGCTGGTGCTCGGGGGATGTGGGAGCGCGGTGCTCGCCGCGGCGTTTCCCGGCGTCGGCATCGGGCTGCTCGGAGTCGCACTGGCCTTCGGCCTGACCGTGCTGACGATGGCCTTCGCGATCGGCCACATTTCGGGCTGCCACCTCAATCCCGCCGTCTCGATCGGCCTCTGGGCCGGCGGGCGATTCCCCGCGAAGGACCTCGTGCCCTACGTCGTCGCCCAGGTCCTGGGTGCGATCGTGGCGGGCGGCGTCCTGTACCTCATCGCGAGCGGCAAGCCCGGCTTCAGCGTCTCCGCCGGCTTCGCCGCGAACGGTTACGGCGCGCACTCGCCGGGTGGATACGGGCTGCTGTCGGCGCTCGTCACCGAAGTCGTCATGACGATGATGTTCCTCCTGGTCATTCTCGGGGCGACCGACAGGCGGGCGCCGGCGGGCTTTGCGCCGATCGCCATCGGGCTGTGCCTCACGCTCATCCACCTGATCAGCATCCCGGTGACCAACACCTCGGTGAATCCCGCCCGGAGCACGGGCGTCGCGCTGTTCGTGGGCGACTGGGCGGTCGCGCAGCTCTGGCTCTTCTGGGTGGCGCCGATCGTCGGCGCCGTGCTCGGCGCCCTGGCCTATCGCTCGATCGCGGGGGAGAAGGCGTGACGCCGATCTCGGCCGGGGCGGAAGCGCTCGCACCGGCACCCGGCGAAGACTCGTGCGCGAAGGCCCGGGGGGCGCTCGCCTCCCGGGCAGCCGGGCCGCGGCCTCGCGCCCGGATGAACCCCTGGCATCGCGCTTGACGCGGCTCGGGGCGGCGGGGCAGCTTCGCCATGCCTGTCGCGCCAATGGCGCGCCCGGCAGACGATCCGCCCACGCTGCGGCTGCCCGGCGGGTGGGCCGCACGTCCGTTTCGCGGCGAAGTTCGAAGCGATCGTCCCGGGCCGGCGCGCCGGTTCCCATGGACGAACAGGAGACGCCATGGACCTGCGCAGGGTGCGCCCCACGTCGATCGCGCTGATCGTCGCCGGACTCGTCGTGCTGTCCGTCGGCGACTACACGCACAACGGCGGATTCCGGCTGGCCGGCGGGATCCTCGCCCTGGTCGGCCTCCTGCAGGCCGTCCTCCAGGTCCGGACGTGAGCACGGCCCTGGCGGACGCCGCTCCGTCGTGGCGCCACGCCGCCGGGGAGGCCGCGCCCGCGTTCGCGGCCGCCGCGCGCGCCCGATGAGCTCGCGCCGTCTCGATCCCGCGCCCGGTTTCGCACCCGGCGTCGGCCGCCTCGTCGGCGTGCTGGAGTACAGCCGCGCGTCGCTCGTCTCCGCCGCCCAGGGGCTGTCGCGGGCGGAGCTGGATCACCTGCACGACGACCGCAGCAACTCGATCGGCGCGCTGCTCGCGCACGTCGCCGCGATCGAGTGGTGGTTCCAGGTCCTCACCTTCGAGGAGCGCCGGCCGGCGGCCGACGAGGAGGCGCCGCGCCTCGCGGCGCTGGACCTCGGTGCGGAAGGGCGACGCGTCCTCCGCGGGCGCGACCTCGCGCACTACCTCGAGGCGCTCGGCGCCGTCCGCGCGCGCACGCTGGCGGAGCTGGCGAAGCGAGACGACGCCTGGCTGGACCAGCCCTGCGCGGCGGACGCCGGGATGAACGCCTGGTGGGCGTGGTTCCACGTCGCCGAGGACGAGACCAGTCACCGCGGGCAGATCCGCTGGCTGCGGAGCCGGCTGCCGGCGCGCACGAGTCCCTGAACCCGTCGTCGCCGCACGTCGCGCCCCCGCCGCGCAGGGCGCGCCCGACACCGCGGGAGTCCGAGGACGGCCGCCCCGTGCTTGACGTCCTCCCGCGCGCCGGACCACTCTCCGTCACCCGCGCGTTGCGCCATCCCAATGCGATCGGAGACCCCTCCCGATGCGACCCCTGCGCTACACCATCAACGTCACGCTGGACGGCTGCGTCGATCACCGCGTGGGCATCCCGAACGAGTCGATCCACCATCACGCGGCGCACAACCTGGCCCGGGCCGACGCCCTGATCTTCGGCCGGGTGACCTACCAGATGATGGAGGACGGCTGGCGGTCGGTGGCGCAGGGCGGTGAGCGGCCCGAATGGGTGCAGGACTGGATGCTGCCCTTCGCCCGCACGATCGATCGCGCGAAGAAGTACGTCGTCTCGACCACGCTGGAGCGCGTCGACTGGAACTCCGAGCTGTTGCGCGGCGATCCCGTCGAGGCCGTCCGGCGGCTGAAGCAGGAGCCCGGCGGCGGCCTGCTCGTGGGCGGCGTCACGTTCCCGCTCGCGCTGGCGGCGCAGGACCTGATCGACGAGTACGAGTTCGTGGTGCACCCGCGCGTGGCGGGCCACGGGCCGACGCTGTTCGCGGGCCTGCCGAAGCTCCTCGACCTGGCGCCCGTCGGCCGCACGGAACTCGACGAGGGCATCGTGGCGACGCGGTACGAGCCGAGACGGTAGCGACGGGGATCGACACGGGCCCAGCGACACGGCGCGCCCGGCGCCGGGAGGAAGGATGAGCGTCACGCGCATGGACAACGTCGGCATCGTGGTCGAGGACCTCGATGCGGTCATCGGGTTCTTCACCGAACTCGGGCTCGAACTCGAGGGGCGCGGCCCGGTCTCGGGGGAGTGGGCCGACGGCGTCACGGGCCTGCGCGACATGCGCGTCGAGATCGCCATGCTCCGCGTGCCCGGCGGCCACGGCCGGATCGAGCTGTCCCGGTTCCTCGCGCCGCCGGTGGCCGGCGACCATCGGACCGCCCCGGTCAACGCGCTCGGCTACCTTCGCGTCATGTTCGCCGTCGAGGACGTCGACGGGGTGGTCGCCCGGCTCGTCGGTCGCGGCGCGAAGCTCGTCGGCCAGATCGTGCAGTACCAGGACCTCTATCGGCTGTGCTACATCCGCGGTCCCGAAGGCATCCTCGTCGGGCTCGCGGAGGAGCTGCGGTCGGCGTGACGACGACGGGAGGCGGGAAATCGCATGCAGCTGCTCGAGCACCTGTACCTGGCCGGTGAGTTCCCCGAACGATCGCGCCTGCTGTCCGGGTTGACGCTCGCGCAGGTCACGCTCCGGCCGGACGGGGCGACGCACTCGATCTACGACGAGCTGTGGCACGTCGTGTCGTACCAGCAGAGCATCGTCGCGCCGGACGAGCCGCTGCGCGATGCGCACCCGGCCGCACCGCCGCAGGACGAGCGCCAGTGGCACGACCTGGTGCGCGTGTTCCTGGACGGAGCCCGCGTCGCTGCGGCGTTGGAGCAGGTGCCCGAACAGCTGGCGCACGAACTGCAGCCGGGCGTGACCCTCGGCGACGAACTGCACTGCGTGGCGGTCCACAACGCCTACCATCTCGGGAAGATCGTCGCGATGCGGCAGCGGATCGGCGCGTGGCCGCCCGCGGCCGCCACCGCCGGATCGTAGCTTCGGGCGCGGTGCGCCACTGGGCGGCGCTGCCACCGGACGGCGCGGGCGGCGGGGCGAGCCCGCGCCGCGCGTGGCGATGGGAGACAAGGGGACCGACCGCATGACCGACGACTTGCTGTTGCGTGAAGTGATCGAATCCGACCTGCCCCTGTTCTTCCGGTTCCAACTCGACCCCGACGCCAACCACATGGCGGCGTTCACGGCGAGGGACCCGGGCGACCGCGCGGCCTTCGACGCGCACTGGAAGAAGATCCTGGCCGACCCGACCACGACCAACCGGACGATCGTCCTGGACGGGCAGGTGGTGGGCAGCGTCGCGAGCTACCTGGAAGCGGGCGAGCCCGAGGTCACCTACTGGATCGACCGGGCGTGGTGGGGCAGGGGCGTCGCCACGCGCGCACTCGCGGCCTTCCTCGCCCGGGTCGACCCCCGGCGCCCGATCCACGCCCGCGTCGCGAAGGACAACCTCGGCTCGCGCCGGGTCCTGGAAAAGTGCGGGTTCCGCGTCACGGGCGAGGACAGGGGCTTCGCCAACGCGCGCGGCGCGGAGATCGAGGAGTTGCTGCTCGTGCTGCCCGCACCCGAGAACGGCGACGCCCGCCACTGAACGAGGCCGGGCAAGGGGGGGCCGACCGGCGACCGTGTCACGCGCGATCGGCGTCGCAGGTCAAGCTCATCCCCAGCTTCTGGCGGGGGGAGTTCGGGCGGGCGTGGATCACGCCCGAGGGGCTCCGGGCGCCCTGGCAGCAGTTCGTCATGACGAGCGCGCCCTACGTCCTCGACGGCCTGGGCCTCGCGGTCGGCCTCGTCGTCCTTCCCGGCAGACTCCCCGCTTGCCCGGCACCCGCGGCCGGCTGCTATCTTCGCGCCGACCGGGCACCTGAAGACCGGAACGGGGTCCCCATGAATCCAGCCGCACGCGTGTGCGCCGCGCCCCCGGCGGTGCGCTGGCTGGCCGCCAGCGTCGCGATGCTCGTGTTCGCGCTCGCTCCCGCCACGTCGGGGGCCGCAGCCTCCGCCGAACTCCACTGGCGCGACGACGCCGTGCTCGTGCGGCTCGCCGCCAGCGCGACGCATGCCGTCGCCC
>CAZIXL010000103.1:0-8043 GCA_964542885.1 uncultured bacterium | reverse complement strand
ATCACGTACCTGGCCCCGGCGAGCGCACGACGCGGGCAGGCGCCAGCGCCTGCGGCGTGAGGCGCAGCGGCGGGATGCACTGCGGTGGCGTGGGAAACCACGGCTCTCCCATTCGCGGCTTTCGCCACGACCTCCCCCCTCAGTGCTCCGCGGCCTTCTTCTCCGCCTTGCCTCCTGCCTCCGCGGCCCGCTTCGCAGCGGCGGCCTGCTCGCGCGCGGTCCATGGGGGGACGATGTGGTTCATGCGGGCGTAGGCGATCGACTGGCCCAGGTGCTCGTGGGCGTGCGAGGCGATCTGGAAGAGCAGGGCTTCCTTGCTCATCGGCTTGCCGAAGAACTCGACCGTCTGCGACAGGTCGGAGTCGGGCATGTCGGCGATCACGCGGTTCACGAACGCGTACGAGTCGCGCAGCATTCGGATCGTCTTCTCGCGCGGCTGCGGCGTGGTGTCCAGCACGCGCAGCTCGTCCATGGGCATGGGCGGCCTGGCACCGAGGAACGAGCACATCAGGTAGTTCGCCTGTGCGATGTGCCGGTAGACCTCCGCCACCGAACGCACGCCGGTCATGGGCCGCCAGTTCCACTTGCGCTCGGGCATCGCGCCGGCCAGTTCGACGATCTTGTCGCTGGCTTCGTTCAGGTTCGACTGCAGCTCGCCGCGAATGCCCGGGGGCGCCGCGGCGTCCGCGGCGAACGAGGGCCCGGCGGCGAGCGCCAGTCCGAGGGCGGCCACGAACAGGTTGCGGATGGATGGCATCGTCATTCCTCCCGTGCGGGGCCGCGTGGGCGCCGCGCCCGGCGGCGGGTTCAGTCCCAGCCGCCCGTCAGCAGCGCGCGCGTCTCTTCGACCGCCACGCGCCAGATCGCGTACATCTCGTCGTCCGCCCGCTGGTAGAGCCCGGCGAAGTTGCCGTCGCCCAGGCGCGCGCGGATCGCCGGCGCGCCCAGGTGCTGCCACTCGGCGTACGGCTGTTCGGGTTTCTGCTCCTTCGGCATCGCCACCCCCTCGAGCCGCGTCCACGGGAAGTTCTCCATCCACGAGGCGTGCGAGGCCACCGGGTCGATCTCCTTCACCTTGCGCCCCACCGCGGGCGCGTTCCACCAGTCGTGCCAGCGCACGCGCACGTCCTGGTGCGCGCGCAGCCACTCGGCCACGCACGCGCGCACGGGCGCATTCCCGCCGTGGCCATTCACGACCAGCACGCGGCGGAAGCCGTGCGACGCGAGCCCGTCCAGCAGGTCGCGCACCACGGCGCACAGCGTCTCGACGCGCAGCGTCAGGGTACCCGGATACGCCATGAAGCTGGGCGTGATTCCGTAGGCGACGACCGGAAAGACGGGCACGCCGAGCGGCTCGGCGGCCTCGACCGCCACGCGCTCGGCGAGGATCGCGTCGGTCGCGAGGCTCAGGTAGGCGTGCTGCTCGACCGAGCCGACCGGCAGAACGGCGCGGTCGTCCTTCGCCGCCTGCTTCTCGACCTGCATCCAGTTCAGGTCCCGCACGTGCACGTCTACTTCCCCTTTCCGCGCGCGCTCGCACGCGCCTCTTCGATCGCCTCGCCGTACACGCCGAGCAGGCCCTCGAGGTGCGCGTGCGGGTCGCCCACGCGGCGCACCCGCGCCCGACCGGCTTCACCCCAGCGCGGCGCCGCGCGGTCCGCGAGCGCGCGCTGGACCGCCGCGGCCAGGCCGGGGCCGTCGCCCGGCTCGACCAGCAGGCCCGTGACCTCGTGCTCGACCAGCTCCGGGAGTGCGCCGATGCGCGAAGCCACGACCGGGCGGGCGTCGAGCATCGCCTCGGCCACCGAGTAGCCGAAGTGCTCCACGAACAGGCTGGGCGCCACGACCACCGTGGCACGCGCGCGCAGGCCGGCGAGCGCGGCGTCGGGCAGGTGCCCGACCAGGTGCAGGTTCGCCTCGCCCGGTGCGTGCAGCCAGCCGGCGAGCGGGCCATCGCCCGCGACGATCAGCGGCACGGGGGCGATCGCCTGCGCGACCGCGGGCAGCAGCCGCACGCCCTTCTCGGGCGCGAGGCGTCCGGCGAAGAAGGCGAAGCGCTCGGGCGTGCCCGCGGGAGGCGCGCCCGCACTCGGCAGCGCGACGCCGTGCCCCAGCACGCGCAGGTGCGCGTCGTCCACGCGGAACGAGCGCGCCTTCTCGTACACCCAGCGCGACGGCGCGATCCAGCGACGCACGCTCGCGTAGGCGTTGCGCGCATCGTGCAGGTACGCCTCGAGCGCGCCGACCACGCTCCGCGCGCGCGAGTCCTGCACGCAGCCGACGGCGACGGCGTGCCAGTGCGAGCCGCCGCGGCAGCGCTCGCACACGTGGCCGTGCGCGTAGAGCAGCCGGTTCGTGCACCAGGGCTTGAAGTCGTGCAGCGTCATCACCACCGGCACGCCCGCGCGCGCCAGCGGGCCGAAGATGCTGGGCGTCAGGTGACGGCTCGGTGCGTGCAGGTGCGCCACGTCGGGGCGCCACGCGGCGAGCAGGCGGCGCATCGCGTCGGCCGCCGGCCCCGACCAGAGCGCGCGCGGCAACAGCGCGAGCTGCGAGAGCACGGCGCCGCCCTCGGTGAAGTCGGCAGGCGGCGCGAAGAACTCCGCGGTCGGGCTCGGCTCGTTGTCGGGATGGCGCGTGGCGAAGTGCGCCACCTCGTGCCCGCCGGCTTCGAGCCAGCGCGACTCGTCGAAGTACGTGCGCTCGACGCCGCCTTTGAGCCGGTGGAACGCGTTGACGAGAAGGACCCGCATGACCGTGGAGCCTAGCGTCCGCCGGGGCAGGCGGCCAGCCCGCACCGCGCGGCGGCCCGGCCCCTACCCCTCGTACTCGATCGGGAACTCGACGAGCGCGGTGCCGATGCCGGGCGAGGTTTCGTGCTCGAGCACGTCGCCGCGCGCGCTGTCGAGCGCCAAGAAGCCGCGCAGCACCTCGAGGTGGCGCAGGTCCGCCTCGGGCCGGGCTTTCGCGCCGAGCCGCGTGACGAGGCGTTCGAGCTCGCCCCACGCCGGGCGCGCGAGCGCTTCGAGCACGCCCTCGTCCAGTTCGTGGCACTCGGCGACGTCGCGCCGCAGGTTGAACGCGTGCAGGTTCCACGACAGCGCGCCGCCGACCACGAACGCCACGCGCCTGGGCCACTCGTTGAGCGCCTGGCGGATCGCGGCGCCCCACGCGCGGTGCTCCTCGCGCGGGCCCTCGCCGATCGAGAGCGGCACCACGGGCAGGTGCCGGGAGCGCTCGAGGAAGTGGAGCGGGATGCTGATGCCCGTGTCGACGCCGCGCGCGGCCGTGGTCGCGCGCACGGCTTCGCGCGCCGCGCGCTCGACGATGGCGCGCGCCAGCGCGGGCTCGCCGGCGACGTCGTGGCGCGGCTCCACGCCGAAGCCCGGCACGTCGATCACCGAGCGGTGGCGCTTGCCGTCGTCGGCGTGGAAAGGACCCGCCGCGACCCAGCGGGCCGAGAGCGCGACGATGGCCTCGGGTTCGTCGGCGAGCATGCGCCGGCCGGCGGCCTCGAGGGCCTCGATCATCTCGGTGACGTCGCCCCGCTGCTCGTCGATGAGCATGGTGGGGACGCTGGGCAGGAGCAGGGCGCTGGAAGTGAGCATGGCCGACGCACATTAGAAGAGGCCCGGCCGCGCGGCAATGCGCCGGAACCGGGCGCCTCAGTGGTGCCGGATCGTCATCTCGGCGCGCGAGCGCTGCGCCGCCAGCGCGTCGCCGGCCGACAGCTCGACGCCGCGATCCTGCGCGGCGGCGGCCAGTTCGCCGGGAATCGGGAACACGACACGCTCCTCGACCAGTCGGAACTCCTCGACCTCGTAGGGCCCCAGCTCGCGAATGCGATCGACGCAGGCCTGCACGACGTGCTCGGGCGTCGAGGCCCCGGCCGTCAGGCCCACGTCGCCGGTCAGCCATTCGGCGCGGATGTCGTCGGCGGACTCGATCAGGTGCGCGCGCGAGCCGAGCGTCGCGGCCACCTCGACGAGGCGGTTCGCGTTGCTGCTGGCCGGCGCGCCCACGACGAGCACCGTCGGGCACCGCGGCGCCATGTGGCGGACCGCGTTCTGGCGGTTGGTCGTGGCGTAGCAGATGTCGTCCTTGGCCGGCTCCTTCACGTTCGGGAACCGGCGGCGCAGCGCCTCGACCATCGCGCGGCAGTCGTCCACCGACAGCGTGGTCTGCGTGATGTAGGCGACCTTCTCGGGATCGGGCAGGTCGAGCGCCTCGACCTCCTGCACGCTCTCGCACACGACGATCGCGTCCGGCGCCTCGCCCAGGGTGCCGATCACTTCGACGTGCGAGCGGTGGCCGATCAGCACGATCGAGTAGCCGTCCTTCGCGTACTTGAGCGCCTCGAGGTGCACCTTCGTGACCAGCGGGCACGTGGCGTCGAGCGCGCGCAGGCCGCGCGCCTTCGCCTCGGTCCGCACCGCCGGCGAGACGCCGTGCGCCGAGAAGATCACCACCGCGCCCGCGGGCACCTCGGCCAGGTCGTCGGTGAAGACCGCCCCCTTGCGGCGCAGGTCGTCGACGACGTGCCGGTTGTGCACGATCTCGTGCCGCACCCAGATCGGCGCGCCGTAGACCTGGAGCGCCATCTCGACGATGTCGATCGCGCGGTCCACGCCGGCGCAGAAGCCGCGCGGGGCGGCCAGGAGCAGGGTGCGGGCGGGCGTCGTCATGGGGACTCCTTCCGGTGGTCGAGGCGGGCGCCGAGGCTAGCCGAACGACCCGGGTGCGTCCACGCGCGGCTCAGCGGGGCGCCTCGGTCGTGTCGGCCGTATCCGGCGGCGCCGCCGCATGCGCCACGCTGTCGGCGGCGTACGCGGCGCGCAGCGATTCGGGCGCCTTCGCGCGCAGCGACGCGATGGTCGCGTCGATCTTCGCGCGGCGTTCGCTCGAACGGGTGAAGCGCTGCGCCTTGCGCAGCTCCTCGAGCATGCCGGGCACGTCTCCCGCGGCCTCGAGCGCCAGGCCCAGCGTGACGTGCGCCTCGGACGAGCCCGGGTCCACCCGCACCCCGTCGCGCGCCAGCTCGAGCGCGATGTCGCTGCGGCCGCGACCATCGAAGTGCTTGATCGCGGCGAGGCGCACCTCGCGGGCGGCCGGCCGCGCCACGAGCCAGCGGCGGTACACCGCGCCGATCCCGTCCGTGCGGCCGAGCATCTCGAGCACGCGCACCTGTCCCTCGTAGGCGGCGTCGAGCGTCGAGTCCCGATCCTCGGCCTGCTGGTAGGCCTCGAGCGCCTCGGGCAGCCGTCCGGCGCGCGTCTCGAGGTTGCCCAGGTTGACGAACGACGTGCCGTCGTCCGGGTCGAGCTTCGCGGCGCGCGCGTAGGCGGCGCGCGCTTCGGTGCGGTCGCCGCGCAGCGCGCGTACGAGTCCGAGGTCGCGCCACGCCTCGGCGTCCTTCGGGTCCAGCTCGGTCGCGCGGCGCAGCGCGCGCTCGGCGTCGGCCGGCCGGTTGGCGAGCCCGTACGCGAACCCGAGCGCTTTCCACGACGCGGTGTCGCGGGCGCTGCGTCGCGTGAGCAGCTCGAGCTGGCGAATCGCGTTCGTCGAGTCGCCGGCGTTCGCGAGCGCCACCCCCAGCTGGCGCGCGACGCGCCGGTTGCCCGGATCGAGCGTGACCTCGGCCGCGAACTCACGCACCGCCGCCTCGTACTGGCGCGCGGCCGCGTAGAGCCTGCCGGCGTGCTCGTGCGGGCCGAGCATCTTCGGGTCCAGCTCCGCCGCGCGGTGGAAGGCGATGATCGCGGCCGCCGCGGCGCCCTGCTCCTCGAGACCGCGGGCGAGGCCGTACTGCTCGCGCGCCTTCTGCTCGCGCGTGAGGCGGGCCGCGTCGCCCGGGTTGGGGCGCCCCGGCAGCAGCAGCGGGGCCGGCTTGGAATCGATCTTCGCGGCGCTGTCGGCGGGCGGAGGCGCGACGGGCGGCGGGACGGCCCGCTCCGGCGCCGCTGCGGCGCACGCGAGGAGGCCCGCGCACACGACGAGCGCGAGACGGGTCGGTCGATGGGTGGGGTTCACGGCCGGCGAGCCTAGCACGCGGCCCCCGCCCCCCGGTCAAACCGGCGACAACCCGCGCTCCGGACGGCCGTCCGGGGACGGCCGCGGGCGGCGCCTGTGCTACCGTTCGCCTCCGCATGAACCGCACGTTCGTCCGCCGCGCGCTGGCGCTCGCGGTCGCCGCGATGGGACTGGTGGACCTGTTCTCGGCGCTGCTCTCCCGGCCGCCCGAACGCCTGCTCGCGCTGCGGCACCTGGTGCCGACCGACGTCCTCGACAACAGCCGCACGTTCACGCTGCTGGCCGGCGTCCTGCTGCTGCTCACCGCCGGCGGCATGTGGCGCGGCAAGCGCCGCGCGTTCGTGGCCGCGCTCTTCCTGTGCGCGGTCTCGGTGCCCGTGAACCTGCTCAAGGCGTTCGACTTCGAGGAGGCCACGGTCGCGGCCGCGCTCATGTTCCTGCTCGGCGTGAACGGCGACTCGTTCGCGGTCAAGAGCCGCCAGCTCACGCTGCGCGGGCTCTACGTGCCGACGCTCGTGCTGACCGCCGCGTTCGCGGTGTACGCGGTCGGCGGGTGCTGGCTGATCGAGAACCTCTACAGCCCGCGCGACGCGTCGATCGTGCGCGCGTTCGGCGAGGCGGTCTATCAGCTCTTCGGGCTCGGCGATCCCGTGCTGGCCGTGACGCGCACGCATCGCGTCGTGCGCTGGTTCCTCAGTTCGCTCGACGTGGTCGGCTTCTCGCTGCTGGTGGGCCTCGCGGTGACGCTGCTGCGGCCGGTCCAGCACCGCCGCCGGCACCGCGCCGACGTGGCGCGCGTGCGCGCGCTCGCCCGCGAGTACGGCGACAGCACCGTCGTGGCGTTCGCGTACGCCGACGACGCCGACCACTTCTTCAGCGAGAACGGCCGCGCCGTGATCGCCTACCGCTTCGAGGCCGACACGCTGCTCGTGATCGGCGACCCGATCGGCCCGCCCGAGGAGATCCCCGGGCTGCTGGTGGCGTTCGAGCGGTTCTGCCGCGAGCACGACTGGCTGTTCGCGTTCTACCAGGCCCGGCCCGAACGGCTCCGCGACTACCGCACGCGCGGCTGGAGCGCGGTGCACGTCGGGCTGGACCCCGTCCTGCGCCCGGCGCGCTTCACGCTGGAAGGCTCGGCGCTGGGCACGGTGCGGCGCGCGGTCAACAAGCTCGCGCGCGAAGGGCTCGAGGTGCGCCACTGGGTGCCGGGCGCGAACGCGTTCGACCCCGGCGCCGACCCCGACCACGTGCTCGACGCCTTGCGCGAGATCTCGGCCGAGTGGCTGCACGACCGCGCCGGCGGCGAGAAGGGCTTCTGCATGGGCCGCTTCGAGCCCACGGCGTTGGGCGAGTCGTGGCTGTCGATCGCCTGGAACCCGCAGGCCCGGCGGATCGAGGCGTTCTGCACCTGGACGCCGATTCCGGCGCGGCACGGCTGGGCGCTGGACCTGATGCGCCGCAGGCGCGGTTCGCCGTCGGGCGTCATGGAGCTGCTGGTCGTGCGCGCGGTGGAGCACGCGCGCGAGCGCGGCGACGAGCTGTTGTCGCTCTCGCTGTCGGCGCTGGTCAAGGTGGACGCGAACGGCAAGCCGAAGGACCCGGCGCAGGCCGAGGACCCGGCACGCGCGTTCCTGATCGAGCGGTTGAGCCGCTTCTACGATTTCCGCGGGCTCTTCGACTGGAAGCGCAAGTTCGCGCCCGAGTTCGAGGACCGCTGGCTCGTGCACCCCGGCGCCTCGGCGCTCCCGCGCATCGCGTACGCCCTCGTGCGCGCGCAGAGCCCCGGCGGGCTGCTGGCGTACCTCAAGCCCGCTCCGGCGGCCCTGCCGGCGGCGCCGCCCGCCGCGGCGCCCGGCGGTCGCGCCGCGTAGCACGCGGGGGCGGGCCGGAGCCCGCCCCCACGGAACCCGCGAAGCGTCGTCAGCGCAGGAAGACGATGCGCCCGTTTCCCGTCGCCTCTCCCGAGCCGCGCTCGAGCCGCACGAAGTAGACACCGCGCGCGGCGCGCCGGCC
>CAZIXL010000102.1:0-8083 GCA_964542885.1 uncultured bacterium | reverse complement strand
CATGCCGGGCATGGACGGGCGGGAGCTGGCCGCGCGCCTTCGCGGCGACCACCCGGGGCTTCCGATCCTCTTCGTGACCGGTTTCTCGAACGAGGCGGATCCCTCGCGCCTGCCCGAGGCACCCTCGGCGATGCTGCTCAAGCCGTTCCTGCCCGACGACCTCGTGCGCCGGGCGCGCGCCCTGGTGGCGGCCCGCCGCGGCTGACCGCGCCGGCGGTCAGGCGGCCTCCCGGCGCTCCGCCTCCCCGGCGAGCGGCACGAGCACGCCCACCGACCGCGCGAGCAGCGACTCGTCCCAGTACTCCCGAATGCGGTCGAGCATCGCCGGCACCACCTCGGCCCCTCGCCCGACGAGGACGCGGCCTTCGTGGTTGCGGAAGTCCTCGTCGAACACCATCCCGCACCTGAGCGTGCGCACCACGACGCGGCGGCTCTCGAAGCGCGGTCCGGATTCGGCCCGCAGCCGGCCCAGCAGTTCGAGCAGCTTCGGGTCGTAGCGCCCCCGCCGCCCGGAGAGCACGTCGAGCGACTGGCGCGCGGGCAGGCCGTGCGAGGTGAGCTGGTCGAAGTCCACGACGAGCCGCAGCAGGCGTGCGGCCATCGGCAATTTCTCGCCCTTGACGCCGGGGACGGGCGAGTGCGAGCCGTCGAAGTGCGTGCGCTGGTAGAGCAGCACGGACTGGACCTCTTCCATGTGCGGGATGTTCGCCAGCACCTTGGCGGCCGTCTCGGGTGCGCGGGCGAGCTGCTCCTCCTCGCGCTCCGACAGGCTCTCGCCGGCGTGCAGGCGCTCGACCGTGGCGTGCGGCACGGTCACGAGCCCGAGGTTCGCGAGCAGCGCCGCCACCTCGACGCGCCACACGTCGTCCAGCGCCAGGGCCGTGGCCATTTCGACCACGAGCCGGCGCACGCGGCTCGTCTGGGCGCCGACGAGCGGGTGCACGAGCGAGAGCAGTTCCGTCATCGCCCGGATGCTGCCGCGAAGCGTCTGCTCCTGCAGCACGCGCTCGGCGTTGACCAGCCGGTGCTGCTCGATCCCCGCGAGGATCGCCGCACGCAGCACGCTGCCCGCGCAGGGCTTGGTCAGGAACCGGAACACGTTCCCCTCGTTGACCGAACGGATCGCCTGTTCGACGTCGGCGTGCCCGGTCAGCAGGATGCGGGTCGTGGTGGGCGAGACCTCGCGCGCGTGCGCGAGCAGCGTGACGCCGTCCACGACGGGCATGCGCAGGTCCGAGACGATCACGGCGAACGGGCCTTCGGAGTCGAGGCGGGCCATGCCGTCCTCGCCGCCGAGCGCGGTCACGAGCGTGAAGGCGTCGCGCATCGTCCGCTTCATCGCCTCCAGGATGTTGCCGTCGTCGTCCACGCACAGGACGCGCACCTGCCGGCCGATCATGCCGCCTCCGTGCCGGCGCGGGCCGGCTCCTCGCCGTGGTCGTCCAGCGGTCCGAGCGGCAGGCTCACGACGAAGGTCGTGCCCCTCCCGGGCGAGCTCTCGAACAGCAGGGTGCCGCCGTGCTTCTCGTGGACGATGCGCTGGCTCAGGGCGAGGCCCTGGCCGGTGCCCTTGCCGACGGCCTTGGTCGTGAAGAAGGGATCGAAGATGCGCGACTGGATCGCCGGCGGGATGCCGTTGCCGTCGTCGGTGACCCGGATCTCCGCGTGGGCGCCGGCGCGGCGCGTGGCGACCGTGATGTGCCCGCGCCCGTCGCGCCCGTCGCCGTACTTCTCGCCGATCGCGTGGGCCGCGTTCACGATCAGGTTCAGGACCACGTGCCCGATGTCGCCCGGGAACCCCGGCAGGAACGGCAGGTCCGGGTCGAGCTCGGCGTCGAGGTCGGCGACGTACTTCCACTCGTTGCGCGTCACCGCGATCGTCGACTCGACTTCGCGGTTCAGGTCCACGGGGACCTTCGAGCCCGAGCCGGGGTGCGCGAACAGCTTGATCCCGCGCACGATGTCGGCGATACGCGTCATGCCCTCGAGCGACTGGGCGATGGCGCGCGGGATCTCGTCGGTGATCCGCGCGAGCGCCGAGTCGGCGACGTGCGCCTCCGGGCAGCTCGAGGCCAGCTCGCCGAACGCGTCCTCGAGGTACTGCAGGTTGTCGGCGACGTACTGGGCGGGCGTGTTGATTTCGTGCGCGACCCCCGCGGCGAGCTGGCCGATGGCGTCGAGTTTCTGCGATTGCAGGAGCTGCCGGTCCATCTGCCGACGCTCCGTCACGTCGCGGGCCACGGCCAGCACGCGGCGGCGCGTCCGGCCCGAGCGCCGGAAGACGAGCAGCGTGGTCTCGAGCACGCCTTCGACGCCGTCGCGACGCACGAACACCGTGTCACCGCTCCAGCGGCCGCGACGCCGGAGCTGCGCGGCGACCTGCGCGCTCGTCAGGCCGGGGTCGGCGGGGCGCAGGAGCTCGGCGAGCGAACGGCCGACGAGCGCCTCCGGACCCGAGCCGAAGAGCTGGAACGTCGCGGCGTAGCACTCGAGGACGCGCCCGTGGTGATCGAGGACGATCGCCGCGTCGTGCAGGTTCTCGAGCACCCGTGCCTGCTCGGCGACGGCGCGCAGCTGTACCTGCAGCTCGAGGTTCCGCGCGTGCAGCTCGTCGGACATGATGCGCAGCGAACTCTCGACCATGCGGCGCTGGTCGTCAGCCTCGAGGTAGGCCCCGCTGACGACGTCGATCAGGCGCTCCCACTCGGCCCCCCGCGGCGCCGCTTCGCCGAAGGCCCTGCGGACCTGGCGCTGGAGCAGCGGATGCACGTCAGGACTCCCGGAGCGTGGTGATGGTCATCGTCTGGTTCTGCAGCCGGCAGCGCGAGACGGGGGAGAACGGCGAGATCTCGCCGTAGGAGTAGAAGCCCGTCATCACCGGGTCGGGGCCGAGCACCGCGCGCACGCCCTCGACCTCCTCCTCGATGCGCTGGCCGAGGACGATCTTGCGACCCACGCAGCTGATGAGCACCGCCAGCTCCGCCGGTTCGCGCAGGCTCGCGCGGGACGCGGTCGCGGCCGCGCCGGCGCCGTCGATGAGCCGCTCGAAGTTGGCCATCATGAGCCGCGCCTGCGCACCGAGGGGCATGTCGCCCGCGAAGGTCATGCTGTTCTCGGCCTGGTCGATCGCGAGGACCGTGCGCACGACCTCTTCGCCGCTCGCGTCGCCGCCCAGGCTCAGCGGGAAGCGCAGCGCGCTGCCCGGCAGCTCCGCGGCATGGGGCCCCAGGTACTTGCGGTAGACGGCCAGCGCGGGCTCCCCGTCGAGTTCGTACAGCACGTTGCCGCTCGAGCGCGTGATCGTGCGGCTCGGCCCGAACTGGTCCCAGCCGCCCTGCGAGCCGAAGCCGACACGCAGCCGTGAGCCGTAGAGCCCGACGGCGACCACGCGGCCGCCGGTCACTTCGTCGTCCAGCACCGTGAGCGTGCGCTCGAAGCGCGCCCCGTCACCCGACAGGCCGCCCGTCAGCGCCACCGAGTCGGGCAGGACGTCGTTGAAGCCCAGGACCAGCTCGGTCCCGTTCACCTCGAGGCCGTCGGAGAGCACGAACACGTGCGCCAGCTCCGGGCCGACCAGGGTACGCGCCAGCGACTGGCCCAGCGGCCGGGAGCCGGCGTGCGCGCCGATCGAATCGGCGACGGCCCGCACGGCCGTGTGCTCGAAACGGACGGCGGTGGCGACGATCGTGTCGTCGAGCACGAGTTCCCCGGCGATCTCGCCCGCGGTGCTGCAGCCCACGATCCGGGCTCCGGGGTGGCGGCGGCGCAGTTCGTCGAGCGCGCCATCGCGCCCCAGGGCCTGGCGGCCGCCGAAGACGAGCACGAGTCCGGCGTCGCGGAGGCCGTGCGCGGCGCCCGCGGGCGACCAGCCGTCCCCGGCCGACCAGTGCTGCTGGTGGACGATCACGCGGCCTCCCTCGCGCGCGCCGCCTCGCGCTCGCGCGCCTCGGTCTCGCGTTCCGCGGCGACCTCGGGGTAGTGGGTGCGCAGGCACTCGTCGCACAGCGAGTGGCTGAACGAGGCATCGGAGTGGGCTTCGAGGTACGCCTCGAGCCGTTGCCACTGCTCGCCCTCGGTGCGGATGCGATGGCAGTGCATGCAGATCGGGATCAGTCCGCGGAGTTGTCGGACCTCCGCGCGCGCCGCCTCGAGGCGCGCGACCTTTTCGAGCAGCTGCTGCTGGAGCCACAGCACGCGCGCGCCCGCGCGCAGGCGCGCGACCAGCTCGCCCGCGCGGAACGGCTTCGAGATGAAGTCGTCGGCGCCCGAGTCCAGGCCCTCGACGATGTCCTCGAGCGCGTCCCTGCCGGTGAGCAGCACGACGTAGTACTGCTCGCCGCCGGGTCGCGCCCGCAGCCAGCGCACCAGCTCCGGGCCCGTGCGGCCGGGCATCTCCCAGTCGAGGAGGAGCAGCCGGGGGGCGCCCGCCGCGCCGAGGCGCTCGAGCACCTGCTGGCCGTCCTCCTTCAGCTCGATCGGGAAGCCCTCGCGCTGCAGGACGTGCGAGAGCATCCTGCGCTCGACGGCGCCGTCGTCGGCGACGAGCACCGTCGGGTGGAAGCCGAGCGGGCCGAGGTTCATGCGGCCCTCTTCGCGAGCGTCGCGTGCGCGCGCGACAGCCACGTGCTCCAGCGCGGGTCGCGCGCGAACCGCGCCGGAGGATCCTTCGCGTCCGCGAGCGACTGCACCGCGTCCACCAGCTCTTCGGCCAGCGCGACGGCCAGCTTCGCGTTCAGCGGCTCGTGCGGGGCGATCTCCAGGTCGGCGTGCGCGGCGACCGCGTCCACGATGGGCGTCGGCAGGCCCCAGAGGCTGAAGAGGTAGGCGCCCAGCTCGCCGTGGTGGCAGCCGAGGACGCGGCGCTCGACCTCGATCCGGGGTTCGCCCGAAGCGCGGCAGAGCGCCTCGATCCGGCGGTAGTCGTCGGGCAGTCGCGTGGCCAGCACGAGCAGCCCGGTGTCGTGCAGCAGGCCGGCGAGGTAGGCGTCCTCGGCCCAGGGCGCACCGGGTTCGAGCTGCGAAGCGATCTCGGCCACGACCAGGGAATGGTCCTGCAGCGCCTCGAGCGTCAACTCCACGTCCGACGGAAGCTCGCCCAGGTCGCGCGAGAGCTCGGCCGTCAGCACGAGGTTGCGCACCATCTTCGTGCCCAGCATGCCCACCGCGGCGGCGAGGTTCGTCATGGTGCCCGAGCGGCCGAAGAACGACGAGTTCGCGAGCTGCAGCACCTTGCCCGCGATCAGCGGGTCACGGCGCACCACGTCCTGGATCTGTTCGAGCGAGCAGTCCGGCGTGTTCAGGATGCGCAGGATCTGGGCGTACGTCTGCGGTACCGGCGGCAGGGTGCCCACGCGCCCGAGCACCTCGCGCATGCGGGTGTTGGTCAGGCGCGTGCGCAGCTCGAGCGCGTGCTCGACGACGCGGACGAGCGTCGCCCGGTCGCACGGCTTCGACAGGTACTGGTGCGCCGCGGTCATCGCGCGCAGGGCCGTGTCCGAGTCCGCGTGCCCGGAGAGGATGACGCGGACGACGTCCGGGAAGCGCTCGGCCACCTCGGACAGCAGCGCGGCGCCGTCCATGCCCGGCATGCGCATGTCGGTCACGACGACGTCGATCGGCCGGCTCTCGAGCACCGCGAGCGCGTCGGCGCCCGACAGCGCGAAATGCAGCCGCCAGCGCCGCTCGAACGCGAGCATGCGCCGCAGGCCCTCGAGCACGCGGCCTTCGTCGTCGACGAACAGGACGTCCAAGTGGCTCAAGCCGGCCTCGCTTGGAGGAAAGAGGAGGCGGAGGGGCCGCCCGCCGTAGGGAACAAGGTCCAGTTTCGGGTCGTCGGGCGGGGCCTGAAGGGCGGACTCGTGCTGACCACGGTTTCTCGCGACGGCCTGCCTGCGCGACCCACCCCGGTGTGGCATCCTGCCGCCCGTGCATCCGGTCCCCGCTGCTCCGGTCCCCGAAACCGATCGCCTGCTCGCGCTCGCGCTCGCACGGCCCCGCTCGCCGTTCCGCGTCGCGCCGCCCCGCTACGTGCTCGTGGACGTGACGGGCCAGCGCGTGCTGCTCGTCGAGAACGGCCTCGCGACCGGCTCGTGGCGGGCATCCACGAGCGAAAAGGGCGTGGGCGGCGAGAGCGGCTCGTTCCGGACGCCGCCGGGCTGGCACCGCGTCCACGCGCGGATCGGCGCGGGGGCGGAGCCGGGCACCGTGTTCGTGAGCCGCCAGCCCACGGGCGAGGTGTGGCGCGGCGAGACGCGCGACGACGACCTCATCCTCACGCGCGTGCTCACGCTCGAGGGGCTCGAGGACGGCGTCAACCGCGGCCCGGGCGTCGACTCGCTGGAACGCTACATCTACCTGCACGGCACGAACCACGAGGACCAGCTCGGGACGCCCGCGTCGCACGGCTGCGTGCGCCTTTCGAACGCCGACATCGCCGAGCTGTTCGAGCGCGTGGCCGAGGGCGACCCCGTCGTGGTCGTCTCGCGGGGCCCCGGCAACGCGCCCGACCCGCGCGGGGGTGGCCGTTTCCACTACGCCGGCGTCGGCGGCAGCGGCATGAGCGCGCTCGCGCAGTTCCAGGCCATGCTCGGCGGGCGCGCGAGCGGCAGCGACCGCGGCTTCGACCGCGGCGAGCGGCCGGAGGCGCGCGCCCGGCTCGAGGCGCTCGGGATCGCCGTCCTGCCGCAGGACGGCAGCGGCGCGGAGGGCGACTGCGCCGCGCTCGTCGTCTCGACCGCGGTCGAGGACACGGTGCCCGACGTGGCGGTGGCGAAGCGGCGCGAGCTGCCGATCGTGCACCGCTCCGAGATGCTCGCCGACTGGGTCGCGCGCTTCCGCTCGATCGCCGTGGCCGGGACGAGCGGCAAGTCGACCGTCGTGGCGATGGTGTTCGGGATCCTGCGCGGCGCCGGGCGCGACCCGTCGGTGATCACCGGCGGCGAGCTGGTGACGCTCCAGCGCGAGGGCCTGTGGGGCAACGCCTGGGCAGGCCGCTCGGACCTGCTCGTGCTCGAGGCCGACGAGAGCGACGGTTCGCTCGTCCGCTACCGGCCCGCCGTCGGCGTGGCGCTCAATCTGACGCGCGACCACAAGCCCGAATCCGAGGTCGCGACGATGTTCGCCACGCTGCGCGCGCGCACGCGCGAGCGCTTCGTGTGCGGCGAGGACCCGGCGCTCGCGCGGCTGCGCGAGGGCACGCTCGTCTTCGGTTTCGGCGCAGGCGCGGAGGTGCGCGCGGTGGACGTCGTGGAGGGCCCGGGCTCGAGCGCGTTCAGCGTCGACGGCGTGCGCTTCACGATTCCCGTGCCCGGCCGGCACAACGTCGAGAACGCGCTGGCCGCGATCGCGTGCGCACGCGCGGTGGACGTGGAGCTGGACGCGATGGTCGCGCCGCTCGCCACCTTCGCGGGCGTGGCGCGCCGCTTCCAGGTGCTGGGTGCGGCGCGCGGCGTCGAGGTGGTGGACGACTTCGCGCACAACCCGGCCAAGATCGCCGCCGCGCTCGCGACCGCGCAGCGGCGGGCCTCGCGGGTGCTGGCCGTCTACCAGCCGCACGGCTACGGTCCCACGCGATTCCTGCGCGAGGACCTGGTCGAGACGTTCGCCACCTCGCTGCGCCCCCAGGACCGCGCGTGGTGGCTCGAGGTCTACTACGCGGGCGGCACCGCGCTGCGCGACTTCTCGAGCGCCGACATCGCCGCGCAGATCGTCGAGCGCGGCCGGCAGGCCGCGTTCGCGGCGAGCCGCGAGGCGCTGGTCGAGCGACTCGCCGCGGAGGCGCGCGCGGGCGACCTCGTGCTCGTGATGGGTGCGCGCGACCCGTCGCTGACGGACTTCGCCCGGTCGGTCCTCGCGCGCCTCGCCGGTCCGGCCGCCTGAGCGCGGCCGCCCCGGCGGCGCCTCAGCCGCGGTAGCGCTTCGCGACGTACTCGTCGAGCAGCTTCGCGAAGTCGGCGGCGATCGACTCGCCCCGCAGCGTCACGTGCAGCTTGCCGTCCACGTAGACGGGCGCGCGGGGGTCCTCGCCGTTGCCGGGGAGCGAGATGCCGATGTCGGCGTGCTTGCTCTCGCCGGGGCCGTTCAC
>CAZIXL010000101.1:0-8120 GCA_964542885.1 uncultured bacterium | reverse complement strand
TCAGCGTCTCGGAGTGGCCGATGAACAGGAACCCGTCCTCGCGCAGCAGGCCCGCGAAGCCCTCGACGAGCCGGCGCTGCGTGTCCTGGTTGAAGTAGATCATCACGTTCCGGCACAGGATCAGGTCGAACGGCCCCTGCACCGGCCACGGCTGCTCGACGAAGTTGAGCTGCTGGAAGGTGATCATCTCGCTGAGCGCCGGCGTGACGCGCACCCGGCCCTCGTTCGCGCCCGTGCCGCGGCGGAAGAAGCGCCGCAGCTGGTCGGGCGGGACGGGCGCCACGACCTCGTCCGGGTAGACGCCGGCGCGCGCGCGGTCGAGGACGTTCGTGTCCAGGTCGGTCGCCAGGATCTCGAAACTCCACGCGCCCGCCGACTCCGGGAAGTGGCTCAGCACGGTCATCGCGAGCGTGTACGGCTCCTCGCCGGTCGAGCAGCCCGCGCTCCAGATGCGCAGCCGCCGCTGGCCCGTCCGCCGCGCGCGCTCGACGCACTGCGGGAAGAACGTCGAGCGCAGGAAGTCGAAGTGGTGGCGCTCGCGGTAGAAGTCGGTCTTGTTGGTCGTGATCGCGTTCAGCAGCTCGCGCAGTTCCCCGCCGTCGGGGTCGCGGTTCACCACGTGCTCGTAGTACTCGCGGTAGCCGGTGAGCCCGAGCGCGCGCAGGCGGCGGGCGAGCCGCGAGGCGACGAGCTGCTTCTTCGTGTCGTTGAGCGTGATGCCCGACTTGCGGAACACCAGGTCGCGGAAGAGCCGGAACTCCGGCTCGCCCAGGGCCCGCAGGCCCGCGTCGGCGATCGCGTCGGCCGGACCGGGCAGCGGGGGTCGTCCCTGCGGCTGGCTCATGCGCGTCGTTTCTCCGGTGCTCGCGGGGGCGCCCGCGGCGTCGCGCAGGCCCGGAAGGGACCTGCGCACGGGAGGTTCGGTCGCCCGGGGCGCCGCTTGAGTCCGCGGCCTCACGCCGCGCGCCCGACTGGGGCATCCGGCCGGTGCGCTGGGGCAACGTTCCAATTGCACGGGGCGCCCGCCGGCCCGCAGAATTCGCGGTGAACACGAGCCCCCGGAGGAGCGCATGACCCGACCCGAGTTCGAACGCGAGCTGGCCCGCCTGCGCGAGCGCATCGCCGGCCTGCCCGAGGCGCAGCGCGCCGAGCTCGAGCGCCTCGCCGTCGAGACGCTGGAGCGGCACGAGCAGATCGCCCGCAGCTCGCTCGCGGCCCGGCGCGCGGCCGAACGCCTGGAGCTGGGCCACCAGCAGCTCCGCGAGGCGTGCGACCGGATCGCGGCGCTGGCGGAGCGGGCCCGCGACACGCTCGAGCGCGTGCGCACGCAGGGCGTCCGGCCCGCACCCGGGCTCAACTAGCGCGCCCGGGAGCCCCGCGCGCGCGGGCGCGGCGCGCGGCGCGAGGTACAGCCGGCACCGGGCCCGGCCGATACCCCGGCTACCCTCGGTCCCCACCTCGCGACGGGCGCTGCCGCCCGGGGACCCCATGGCACACGATCTCGTCGACGTCTTCGTCGCGCGTCAACCCATCTTCGACCGCAATCGCCGCGTCACCGGCTACGAGCTGCTCTACCGCTCGGACGCCAGCAACCGCTTCGGTGGCGGGGATGCCGACGCCGCGTCGTCGATCAACCTCGAGCGCACGCTCCTCGGTTTCGGGCTCGGTACGCTGGCCGGCGACCGGGACGTGTGGGTCAACGCGTCGCGCCGGATGATCGTGAACGACCACTGGAGCCTGCTGCCCGCGGACCGCACGGTCGTCGAGATCCTCGAGACCGTGGACTCGGACGACGAGGTCGTGGCGGCGCTGCGCCGCATGCGGCGCGCCGGCTACCGCGTCGCGCTCGACGACTTCGAGGACCGGCCCGACCGCGAGCCGCTGCTGGCGCTCGCCGACGTGGTCAAGGTCGACGTGCGCATGCACGACGCCCTCGCCCGCCGGCGCCTCGCGCAGCGCCTGCGCAAGCTCGACCTGACGCTCGTCGCCGAGAAGGTCGAGACGCACGAGGAGTTCGAGGACGCGGCCGCCGCCGGCTATGCGCTCTTCCAGGGCTACTTCTTCCGCCGGCCCGAGATGATGCACACGCGCGACCTGGGCCCGAACCGCGTGAGCTACCTGCGCCTGCTCAAGGAGGTGCACGCGGAGGAGATGGACTTCGAGGTCGTCGAGGCCATCATCCAGCAGGACGTGGCGCTGTCGCTCAAGCTCCTGCGCTACCTGCGCTCGGCGTCGTTCGGCTGGACGCAGGAGGTGCAGACGATCAGGCAGGCGATCCTGCTGCTCGGCGAGCGCCAGTTGCGCAAGTGGGCGGCGCTGGTGGCGGTGTTCGGCCTCGGGCGCGGCAAGCCGGCCGAGCTGATCGTGACCGCGTTCGCGCGCGCCCGCTTCGCCGAGCTGCTCGCCCCGGTGGTGGGCATGCCGGGCCGCGAACTGGAGCTGTTCCTCATCGGCCTGCTCTCGACCGTGGACGCGCTCACCGACCAGCCGCTGGCCGAGGCCCTCGAGGGCCTCGCGCTGCACGGCGGCATCCGGGCGGCGCTCGTCGCGGGCGAACCTCCGCTCGGGGACGTGCTCGCGCTCGTGCTGGCCTGGGAACGCGGCGACTGGACCGCGGCCGAGGCGCGGCTCGCGGCCTTCGGGGCCCCCGAATCCGCCGCGGCGGCCGCGTATTCCGAGGCCGTGCTCTGGGCCGAGGACCACGCCCAGCCCTGACCCGGGCCGCGGCCCGGCCGCGCCCCCCCGGCGGGCACCCGGCGACTCAAGACCCGGCCGTCGCCGGCGATACTGGGCATGACGTTCGTCCGCAGGTCCGGACCGCCCTTTCCCGTGGGGTTCAAGGATGATCACCATCATCGGTCTCGTCGTCGTGATCGGATCCGTGCTCGGCGGATTCGTCATGGCCGGCGGCAACCCGATGTCGCTCGTACAGCCCTCCGAAATCGTCGTGATCGTCGGCACGGCGCTCGGCACGGTCTTCGCCTCGACGCCGGCCCCGGTCCTCAAGGCGACCGCGGCCAAGCTCCAGGCCGTGATCGCGCCCTCGCCGTTCGGCAAGCCGCTCTACGTGGACACGCTCAAGCTGCTCTACGAACTGTTCCAGACGGCGCGCAAGGACGGCCTCGTGGCGATCGAAGGGCACATCGAGAAGCCCGGCGAGAGCACGCTCTTCAAGAAGTACCCGAAGGTCCTGCACGAGCACCACGCGGTGGAGTTCCTGTGCGACTCGCTGCGGCTCGTGCTGGTGGGCAGCGTCCCGCCGCACGACCTCGAGGGCCTGATGGACGCCGACATCGACGTGCACCACGAGGCCGAGAACAAGCCCGTCGGCGTGCTCCAGAAGGTCGCCGACGCGCTGCCCGGCATCGGCATCGTGGCCGCCGTGCTCGGCATCGTCGTGACCATGGGCGCCATCGCCGGCCCGGTCGAGGAGATCGGCCACCACGTCGGCGCCGCGCTCACCGGCACGTTCATGGGCGTGCTGTTCGCGTACGGCTTCCTCGCCCCGCTCGCGACCAGCATGGAGCACGTGAACTCGGCGGAGGCGCGCTACTACCACTTCCTGAAGGCCGCCGTCACCGCGTTCGCCAAGGGCTTCTCCCCCATCGTGGCTTCCGAGTTCGCGCGCCGGGCGATCTTCCACGAGGACCGCCCCTCCTTCGCCGAGATGGAGAGTGCGGTCAAGGGCCAGAAGGCCGCGTAGGCGGGGACCATGAGCGTGAACAAGGAACGCGAAGTCCCCGTCCGGATCGTCTTCCGGAAGAAGGGCCACGGGCACGGCCACCACGGCGGCGCGTGGAAGGTGGCGTTCGCGGACTTCATGACCGCCATGTTCGCCATGTTCCTCGTGCTGTGGCTCATCAGCCAGAGCTCCGACGTGAAGTCGGCGATCGCCGGCTACTTCCAGGACCCGCTCGGGCGTTCGGACGAGTTCGGCAGCTCGATCATGCCCGGCGACGGCGCGCAGGCCTCGACCGTGCGCCCGCTGCGCCCGGCCGACGTCGTCGACCTGCGCATGAACCGCATGCAGACCCTGGCCGACCGGCTCGAGCAGCAGATCGAGGACGTGCCGGGGCTCGACGCGGTGCGGGACAAGATCGAGATCCGGCTCACCGACGAGGGGCTCGAGATCCAGCTGCTCGAGGACTCGCTCGGCGTGTTCTTCCAGAGCGGCGACGCGCGCCCGTCGCTGCGCGGGCGGCAGATCCTGGCGCTCATCGGCCAGGAGCTGGGCCGGCTCCCGAACCCGGTGCTGATCGCCGGCTACACGGACGCGCAGCCCTTCCACCGCGCCGACGGCTATTCGAACTGGGAACTGTCGGTGGACCGCGCGAACACGGCGCGCCGCATCCTGCGCATCAACGGCGTGCGCGAGGACCAGGTCTCGCAGGTGCGCGGCTTCGCCGAGCGCCAGCTGCGCGACCCGGGGCACCCGCTGGCCGCCAGCAACCGGCGCGTGACCATCACGGTGCAGTTCGAGGACCTCGGGCCCGCCGCCGCCGACAGCACCTCGGCCGGCGCGCCGCCCGCTCCCGCCCCGGCGGCCGCCGCGGCGGCGCCGCCGCACGAGGTGCGCTCGTGAGCGAGCTCGCGACGCTGCTGCTGGTCGAGCGCGACGAGCGCGTGGTCGAGACGTTCCGCTCGGCGATCGAGCTCGAGCGCCAGGCGCGGCTGCTCGTGGCCGTGAACGGCAGCGAGGGGCTGCGCATCGCGCGCGACCAGCGCCCCGACCTGATCGTGCTGTCGTCCGACCTGCCCAACACGAACGTGTTCTCGTTCTGCCAGCAGGTGAAGCAGGCGCCCGAGCTGGAGTCGAGCCTGCTCGTGATGATCATCCAGCCCGGCGCGAACGACATGCGCTTCGCCGGCCTCACGTTCGGCGTGGACGAGTACCTCGTCCGCCCCGTGGAGCCGGCCGAGGTGCTCACGAAGCTGCACGCGATGGTGCGGCTGAAGCGCGTGCACGACCAGCTGCGCGCGGACAAGGAGCGGCTCGAGGAGCTGCACCGGCAGCTGCGCGCGAGCTTCGACCAGATGCTCGCGCTGATGTCGAACATGCTCGACATGCGGCTGCCCGGCGCCGCGAACCGCGGCCAGCGGATCGCCGAGATCGGGCTCAAGGTCGCGGCGCGCTTCGGCGTCCCGCAGACGCACGTGGGCGACCTCGAGCTGGCGGCGCGCCTGCACGAGCTGGGCCGCATCGTGGCCGCCGACGACCACCACACCGAGCACGTCTCGACCGAGGCCGTGAACGACTGGCAGTACATCCTCAGCACGCGCGCCCTGTTCCAGAAGATCGAGGGCCTGGGCGGCGCGGCCGAGCTGGTGAGCACGATCTACGAGAACTGGGACGGCACCGGCCGCCCCGACCGCATCCAGCAGGGCCAGATCCCGCTGCGCGCGCGCATCCTGCGCGTGCTCGTGGACCTGTTCACCGAGCTCGACGCGCCCGACCACCCGAGCATGGACCGCGTGCTCGAGGACCTGCAGACCTACGCGGGGACGCGCTACGACCCGATGGTGCTCGTGCACCTGCGCGCCGTGCTCGCGGGCGACACGGACGTGCAGGGCCGCGACATGAGCGTGCCCATCACGGAGCTGCGCGTGGGCATGGTGCTGGCCGAGGACCTGGTGACGGAGTCGGGGCTCAAGCTGCTCGCCCGCGACACGCGGATCACGCTGCAGACGCTCGAGGTCATCCGCCGCCGCCACGCGCTCGAACCGATCGTCGAGGGCGCGAAGGTCCGCCGCGTCGCCGCCTGAGCGGCGCCCCGGCCACGCACTGACCGGCATTTGCGCGCGTCACGGGCGCTCCTGAAAATCGGGCCGCAGTCCGGCGCACGAGGGTCCGATACCGGCCGCGTGACCCCCGCGCAGAACGCACCCGACCGCCCCGCGACCACGACGTCGCGGCCGCCCCACGACGACGACCACCTGCTGGACGCGAGCCGCTGGCTCGTCTGGCAGTCGCTGGCGCGCGGATTCGCGCACGCCCTGGCCAACGCGTCGCAGCTGCTCATGCTGGACCCGCCGCCGCCGGCGATCCTCGCGGAGGCGCGCGCGCGGGTGACGCGGGCGCACGCGCTCGTGACCGCCAGCGGCCGTCCGGGCCGCGCGACCTCGTTCCTGCCCGAACTGCTCGCCGATTTCGACGCGCTGCAGCAGCTGCAGGCCGACCTGCCGCCGGCGGCGCTGGCGATGGACGTGGACGACCCGCTGCCCGTGACCGCCGTCCCCGAAGGGGACGTGCTGCACGTGCTGCTGCTGATCGGCACGCGCCTCAAGGAGTCGCGCGAGGGCACGACGCTGGCGATCCGCGTGTGCGTGCGCGCCGGCGAGACGAGCGTGCGCGTGACGCTGGAGCCCGGCGACCCGCCCGGCACCGCGCCGGGTGCCGTCCGCACCGCGCGCGCGCCGCTGCTCGAGGCCGCCGGCGCCCTGCTCGCCCGCTCGGGCGGCCGCCTGAGCGAGTCCGACGCCGGCTGGGAGCTGGACCTCCCGATCGCGACGCACTGAGCCGTTCGGCGGTCTCATGCGGCGCCCGAGCGTCACTCCGCCGCGAGCGGCCGCCCCATCCGGGCCGGCGCCGGGCTAGAACGCGTCGAACAGGACCTGCATCATCTGGTCGGCCACGCTCACGAGGCGGGCGGCGGCCTGGTAGGCCTGCTGGGAGGCGACGAGCGAGATCATCTCCTCGTCCACGTTCACGCCGCTCACCGCCTGCCGCGAGGCGTCCGAGCGGTCGACCAGCGACTGCTCCGCGGCCATGTCCTGCTCGGCCGAGCGCACGTCGAGGCCGATGCCCGACGCCAGCGACACGAAGTGCTCGCGGAACGTCCGGCCGCCCAGCGACGCCACGCCCTGGCTCGCGAGCGCCGCGAGCTGCGCCGCGACGTCGCCGTTGCCCTGGGCGCCGTTCGCCGACGCCGCGATGTTGTCGGACGACGCCAGCACCGACGCCGACAGCTGGATCGTGCCCGCGGTCGTGCCCGCCGGGTCGAAGAAGTCCTGCCCCGTCGCGCCCGACAGCGTCCAGCCCGACTGGTGCAGGGCGTTGAACTCGCTCACGAGTGCGCCCGCGAGCGCGTCGAGCTGGGCCTTCGCGCCGGGCAGCTTCACCTGCACGACGTCGAGGATCGCGCGCAGCGAGCCGGACTGCGGGTCCGAGGAGGCGCCGCCCAGCGACGACGTGAGTCCCCACGTGCCGCCCGCGTTCACCACCGTCAGCGTCCCGGCCACCGCGCCGTCCACGAGCGTCGTGTCGCCGAAGACCACGCCCACGGTGCCGTTGCCGTGGTCCACCGTGCGCACGTTGCCGAGCTGCGAGAGCTGGTCGACCAGCGCGTCGCGCTGGTCGAGCAGGTCCGAAGCGCTCTCGCCGCCGCCGGTGACGATCTTGCCGTTCAGGTCGGCGATCGCCGCCGCGATGCGGTTCACGTCCGACACCTGCAGGTTCAGGTCCTCGACGGCGTTCTGGTTCACGCGGCCGACCTGCGCGTCGAGCGAACGCAGCTGGCCCACGAGCCGCCGGGCGGCCGAGACGACGAGCTCGCGGTTCGTGTGGCTCGCCGGGTTGCCCGCGAGGTCCGAGAACGAGGAGAAGAGCGAGTCGAGCGAGGCCGACAGGCCCGTGTCGGAGGGCTCGTTCATCGCCGTCTCGACCTGGCCCAGGTAGTCGCGCAGCGTCGTGGCCATGCCGAGCAGGCCCGAGTCGCGGCGGAAGCTCGCGTCGTAGAAGGCGCTGCGCGTGCGCTCGATCGCCACCGCCTCGACGCCGCGGCCGAGCGAATAGGTCGGCAGCTGCAGCGGCGTCGCCGACTGCAGCACGAGGCGCTGCCGCGAGTAGCCGGGCGTGTTCGCGTTCGCGACGTTGTGCCCGGTGACGTCCATCGCGCGCTGGTGCGCGCTGAGCGCGCCGCGGGCGATGCTGAGCAGGCTCTGGAGCGACATGTCAGGCCTTCCGATCCAGCAGGAACCCCGGCTCGCCCTCCTCCGCGCGTTCGCCGGCGCGGTAGGTGGGCCCGGGAAGGGTCACATTCGAGAAGAGCGCCTGCAGGAACGCCTCCCCGGACTCGATCGTGCGCCGCAGCACGGCGCGGTTGATCGCGGCTTCGTGCGCC
>CAZIXL010000100.1:0-8141 GCA_964542885.1 uncultured bacterium | reverse complement strand
CTACAAGGTGCTGCCGCTGGGACTCGGGCGCGCACAGGTGCTGGTGGGGGACTGGTACTACCGGCGCGGCGACGAGGACGAGGCGCTCGCGTGGTACCGGCGCGCGCTCGACGAGAACCCGCTCCAGAACCACGCGCACAGCCAGCTCGGCCGCATCGCGCTCCACCGCGGGCGCGCCGACGTCGCCGAGATGGCGTTCCGCTCGGCGCTGCGCTCGCGCCCGACCATGGCGCTCTACCGCTTCCAGCTCGTGGACGCGCTCGTGCGCGAGGGCAAGCTCGCCCCCGCACGCGCCGGGCTCGACACGCTGCTCGCCCTGCAGCCCGGCGTGGCCGGCTACCGCGCGGCCTCGGCGCTGCTGTGGGCGGAGCTCGGCGTGCGCGACAGCGCCACGGCCGAGCTGGCGCGCGCCGAGCGCATGGCGCCGGGCGACTCGCTGGCCGACGCGCTGCGCGAAGCCGTGCAGGGCGGACCCGCCACGGCGCGGGCGCTCTGGCCGCGGCTCGTCACGTACTGACGCGACGGTGTCAGCGCTGCGCGGCGCCTTCGGAGGCGGGGACCTCCCGGCGACGCCGGGCTCTTGGACTCAATCTCGAAGCAACACGACTTTGCGGGTCTGATCGAAGTTGCCAGCCTGCATCCTCAGCCAGTAGACGCCCGCGGGCACTTGAGCACCGTCACCTCCAGTGCCGTCCCAAGAGACAACGTAGCGCCCGGGCGGCTGCAACCCGGCCTGAACAAGCGTGCGTATGCGCCTGCCGCTCGCGTCGATCAGTTCCAGGCGAACCGGCCGAGGGTCCGCCAACTCGTACTCGAGGCGGGCCGTCCGATGCACGGGATTCGGGCTGGCGGGATGCAGCACGAATGCAAGGGGCGGCGTCCTGCCCGACGGGAGCGGAACGTCCGTCGTGCCGCCGTCCTTGGAGATCGTGAACGCGCGCGAGATGGCTGGCGCCGAGGGAGGAAGGCTGGGTGGCAGGTTCTGCATGGTCGCAGAGCGGGACAGGGCAGTGAGGCTGGAACTCGCGGGACTCCCGAGTTGTTGAACGGTCGTCGAGCGCGAGAGGACGTCGCCACCGAGCGCGAGTCCTGACTGCAAGGCGAGGCCTGCGAGGAGGATCAGCAGGCCCGTCGAAGTTTGACGCTTCATCGCGCACCTGCCTCGGGCATCGACCGCGAGACGGGGCCGGCAGGTGTGGTGGCCCTCAGGATCATCTCGGTGCGCCGGATGCGATCCATGGGAAAAGTCGCGGTTGCGCTCGAAGAGGCGAAGGATCCGGTGAGCGGGGTCGACTGCCAGGTGATTCGGTTCCCTCCATCAGGCACGAGGATGACATCGACGACTGTCCCCTCTGGAATGTTGGTTGCCTGGATGTGCAGGGTCACAAGCCCGATGTCGCCGACAACCGCATCAATCGTCTCGATTCCGGCGTCGGGATCCGATGGCACGGCCGTGGTGTCGATTAACGTGACTTCGAGAGTAGGTGCACTGGGGTCTGGGAAGATGGGCCCAGGCGTCGAGCTGCCGACGATCACAGGAATCCCCACGTCGGCCACCGAGAGGTTCGAAGCCTCGATCCGGATGCGGCCCAGGCCATAGGTGGTGTCCGATGACCCGGATCCACCGTACGCCCTGAGCAGTCCGAGCCCCGTCACGGATGGTGCACGCAGCCGGATGGCTCCTCCACTACCCGGGCCGCCGACCCCACCTCCCCCGGGGCCCCCGTTCGCGGTGATCATTCCATCCAGCAGGATGCCCGTTGGGGACGCGACGAGGATTGCCCCCCCGCCGGCTCCGCCGCCAAAGGGAAATCCGTAGGGAGGGGGCACGTTTCCCGCGGCTCCCCCCGATCCCCCGATGAGAGGGAGAATGCGCTCGTCTCCATAGGGGGCGCCGCCTGCGGCCCCGGCGCCGGGGCTGCCACTAGTCGCATAGGCGCCACCGCCACCATAGTTGCCGAGGACCGTGAGTCCTCCGCCTGGACCGAGCCCCGCGCAGGCCCTCGATGTGGTGGCATCGATCTCACGTCGGCCACCTTCGAATCCGCCTGGACCGGGCTGGGCAAAGAATGGCGCTTCGTTGTAGTAGCCACCACCACCGGCGCCGTCGAGAACAATGGAACCCGAGAGGGCCACATCGCCCTGCGCCAGCCAGACGACGGGCGCGCCCGACTTGTGGTTTGTAAAGGTGACGGTGACGCCGGCGGGGACGTCGATCGTCGAGTAGTTGAACACGACGGCCCAATGCGCGGGATCATAGGTGCCCGTCCCCGGACCATGGTCAGCCTGGGAGAGGTCGACCACTGTGTTGCTCGTCGGATGGAACACACCGTCCGCGCCGGTCGATCCGGTGGTGAAGTCTGCGGACGCCGAAGAAGCAACGAGGATGAGGGCGAGTATCGGGAGTACGACGAAACGCGGCACCATGGCAGTCTCCGGGGCTCGGGTTGGCCGTCCGGATCCGGGGGAAATCCTTCGAGCGATGGTGGCGACCTCGCGCGGGGCGGGCCGCGGCTCGGCTCCCGCGACGTCACGCGACAGTAGACCCCGTCGCGCGGGGCGTCACCCGAATTCTCGGTGCGCGCGTGTCTGAAAAGCGCTCCCGTCGCGCGGCCCCCCAGCCTGCTTCGCCGGTATCCCGACGGCGATCCTCGCCGGTGCCCGCGGGCCGAGGTCACCTCACTTCCGCCGGTAAACCTCCGGGTCCCAGCGGTGCATCCAGCGCTCGGGGTTCGCGACCGCGGTGAAGCCGAACTTGCGGTACAGGGCGTGCGCGTCGCGCGTGAGCAGCACCCAGCGGCGCAGGCCCTGCACGTCCGGGTGCGCGGTCACGCATTCCACGAGCCACTTCGACAGCCCGCGGCGCCGCCACGCCTCGAGCACGAACACGTCGGCCAGGTAAGCGAAGGTCGCGCGGTCGGTGACGAGGCGCGCGAAGCCCACCTGCGCGCCGTCCGCCGCATAGACGCCGAAGTTGAGCGAGCCCGCGAGCGAGCGCGCCACGACGTCGCGCGGAATGCCCTCGGCCCAGTAGCTGGAGGTGAGGAACCCGTGCACGACGTCCAGGTCCACGCGCGCGGGGTCGGTGTCCACGGTGAAGCCGTCGCGCGTCCAGCGCGCGTGCGGGGCGGCCATGGTCAGTTCGAGCGGTAGTTGCCGAACTTGAGCTCGACGCCGAAGTCGTGCCCGCGCAGCAGCGCCATCGCGCCCTGCAGGTCGTCCTTGCTCGGCGACGACACGCGCACGGTGTCGCCCTGGATGGCCGACTGCACCTTCTTGAGCTTGGCGTCCTTCAGGACCTTCACGATCTCGCGGCACAGGTCGCTCGAAAGGCCCTGCGTGAGCGTGATCACCTGCCGCAGCGACGAGCCGGCGGCCGACTCGGCCGTGCCGCGCGTCAGGTTCTGCACCGGCACCTTGCGGCGGACCATCTTGGACTGGAGCACCTCCCAGACGGCGCCCAGCTTGTAGTCGTCGGGCGCCGCGAGCGTGATGGTGCCCGCCTTCGGGTCGAGCGCGATCTCGACCTTGACGCCCTTGAAGTCGTAGCGCTGGGTGATCTCCTTGGTCGCCTGGTCGACGGCGTTGTTCACTTCCATCATGTCCACGCCGGTCGTGACGTCGAACGAACTGGTGCTGGCCACGGGTCTCTCCTCGGGATCAGTGTCGCGACGCGCGCCGCGCCGCCTTCTTCGCACGCTTCGCGCGCGGGGCCCGCGCGGCGATTCGATCGGTCACGTCGCGGGCCGCCGCCGCGGCCCCGCCCGCGAACACCTCCTCGCGCACGGCCCGCATCGCCGCGCGCTGTGTCCCCCACAGCACGCGCCGCGCGGCCGCCGCCGGGGCGGCGAACGCGTAGCGATCGTGCTCGTGCGAGAGGTGCACGGGATCGGTCCACGCCACCTCGGCCGCGAAGACCGGCACCGCGTGCACGGCGTCCTTGGCGGGCGAGTAGAAGATCGTCAGGTGTTCGAGCGCCCACCAGCGCACCGGGGTGAGGCCGGTCTCCTCGAGCACCTCGCGGGCGGCCGCCTGCCAGGCCGTCTCGCCCTTCTCGATGCCTCCCGTGACCGGCTGCCACACGCCGGCGAGCGAGCGGTCGGCGGCGCGGCGGAGCAGCAGGAACTCGCGGCGCGAGCCGCGACGGCGAAAGAGGTGCACCTCCACCTGCGTGCAGCGAAGGGGAATCATGGGCGCGCAGGATAAGGTGGGCCCGCGGGCCGCGCCAGCCGGCCGCTGGCGCGCCGCCGAACCGGCAAGTGGTTCTCAACGTTGCAGTTCGCGCGACCGTCGGCGACCTCGCCGGATCCTGCACGGGCCCGCCGGCGCGGCGCGAACATTTTCGGCAGAAATCCGCCCCAACGGCTTGACCGCTCGCCGGACCTTCGCCTAACTTCCCGCGCGCTATCGCCGCCCCCTCCGGCATCACAGGGTCGGCACTGCCTTGTGAAAACTTTCACCGGGGAGGGCAGCATGAGTCCTCCACGCACTCCGAAGCGGGATCCATCCGGACTTCGGAGCGCCGGAATGCTGCTCGCCATCCCGTCCTTGCTCCTGGTCTCGCCTCTGGTCGGTTTCTTCCTGGGCAAGTTCGTGGATCGATGGCTCAAGACCGAACCCGCGTGGTCCATCGTGGGTCTGGTCCTCGGGTTCATCGCCGCGGGCCGGGAAATCTACCTCATCATTCGCCGCGTTCAGGCTGAAGAGGAGGGCGACAAGCGTCCCTGAAGTCCAGGTGGGGCGCCGCCGCCAGCATGGGTCTCGAATTCCTCGCACGCATCCGACGCACGTCGCTCATGGCCGCCGTCCTCGGCGGGCTGTTCGCGGCCGTGTACGTCTCGTACCCCGTCGGCATCGCCTTCGGCGCGGGCGCGCTGTGGTCGCTCGCCAACCTGCGACTGCTCGAGACGATCGTCACCTGCCTGACGGGCGGCCGCCACGCGAAGCGCCGCGCGCTGCTCGCCGGCCTCGCGAACGTCGCCCTGCTCGCGCTGGGCGGGCTCCTGCTCGTGAAGCTGCCGGTCCTGGCGCTCGCGGCGGGCTTCACGCTGCCGTTCGCCGTGATCGTGTCGAAGGCGGGCTCGCGCATGCTCCTCGAGTCGCGCGCCTGGGCCACGATCACGCGCAGCCCGTGGCGCGCCACCGCGCTCGTGGGCGCGGTCGCGGTGCTCGCCTGGTTCACGCTCGCGCCGCTGACGCGCGCCCAGACGCACCCGGAACCGGCCGCGTCCGAGCACGTCACCGCGCCGATGCAGCACGGCGCCGAGGCGGGCGGCGAGGGCGCCGGTGGCGAGGAGCACGGCGAGGAAGGGCCCCGCGAGTTCGACAACGTGGTGACGATGCTGGTGAAGGCCAACCACGGGAACGCCGTCGGCCACTTCCTGCACCAGTTCGAGAACGTGATCTTCGCGATCCTCGTGGCGCTGATCCTGGTCGTCGTCTCGTGGGCGGCCACGCGCGACACCCGGCTCGTACCGGGGCCGTTCCGCAACGCGGTCGAGGCCGTGTTCGAGCCCGTCTACAACGGCGTCGTCGACATCCTGGGGCCGAAGTACGGGCCCCGCTACGTGCCGTTCCTGGGCAGCCTCTTCATCTACATCCTGGCGATGAACCTGTTCGGGATCATTCCGCTCATGAAGTCGCCCACCTCGAGCCTCAACATCACGTTCGCGCTCGCGGTGACCGTGTTCTTCTACGTGCAGTACACGGCCATCACCGAGCTGGGGTTCCTCGGCTGGCTCGACCACCTGGCCGGCAGCCCGCGCTCGGCGATCGAGTGGGCGCTCGTGCCGCTCGCGTTCCCGATCCACCTGATCGGCGAGCTGGCCAAGCCGGTGTCGCTGTCGTGCCGTCTCTTCGGCAACATCTTCGGCGAGGACATGCTGCTCGTCGGGTTCGCCGGGCTCGGCATCACGCTCATGAGCACGCTGGGCCTGGGCGCCGTGCCGTTCGGCGTGCCGTTCCACTTCGTGTTCCTGTTCCTGGCCTTGCTCACGAGCGCGGTGCAGGCGCTCGTGTTCGCGATGCTCAGCACGATCTACTTCCTCCTCATGCTGCCGCACGATCACGACCACGGTCACGATCACGCGCACGGTCATGCGGCGGAAGCGCACCACCCGGCCCACTGAGGGCCATCCACCCCACCCGGAGGTTTCGACGATGGATTTCCACAGCGCACTTGGTCTGGCCCTTCCGCTGGGCGTCGGCATCGCGGCGATCGGCTCGGGCATCGGCCTCGGCATGATCGGCAACGGCGCCCTGCAGGCGATGGGCCGCCAGCCCGAGGCGATCGCCAAGCTGCAGACGGCGATGATCATCATCGGCGCGTTCGCCGAGGCGCTCACGATCTACGCGTTCGTGACGGTGTTCCTCCTCATGGGCAAGATCTGACGCACGCATCCGGAGACCGCCCGGACGCGGCGCCGCTGCGCTCCGCGTTCCTTTGAGGAGCACGAATGGCCAACCTGATCGACATCAAACTCGTCCTCACCCAGATCCTGGGCTTCGTGATCCTGGTCTGGATCCTCGGGCGTTTCGCCTGGGGGCCGATCGTCGCGGGGCTCGAGGCGCGCCGGCAGAAGATCGCCGGTGAGTTCGCCGAGGCGGAGCGGCGCAAGCAGGAGGCCGACCAGCTCAAGGCGAAGCTCGACGCCGAGCTGCGCGGCATCGAGTCGCTGAAGCGCGCCAGCATCCAGGAGGGCATCGCCGAGGGTCAGCGCGTGGCGGGCGAGATCAAGCAGCACGCGCACGACGAGGCCCAGGCGCGCCTGCACCGGGCCGAGGACGAGATGGCGCGCGAGCGCGAGAAGGCGAAGGAGCTGCTCAAGGAGCAGGTCGTGAGCCTCGCGATCCGCACGGCCGAGAAGATCCTCCAGTCGAAGCTCGACGACCCGGCCCAGCGCAGGCTGGCGGGCGCGTTCATCGACGAGGTCGGCGGGGTGCGATGAGCGAAGCCCACGTCGCCGCGCGCTACGCGAAGGCGCTGTACCTGCTCACGGCGAAAGTGGCCGCGAAGCAGGGCCAGCCGTTCGTCGGCGTGCTCGAGCGCACGCTCGAGGACCTGCAGGGCGTGGCCGCGGTGTTCGGCCCCGGGACCCGGGCGGGCGAGTTCCTCGCCAACCCGCAGGTGAACCCGGCCGACAAGCGGCGCGTGATCGCCAGCAGCCTCGAGAACCGCGCGCTGCGCAGCGTTGCGGTGTTCACCGACCTGCTGCTGCGCAAGAAGCGGCTGCGCTACATCGGCGACGTCGTCACGGAGTTCCGGGTGCTGGTGGAACACGAGCAGGGACTGGAACGCGCCCAGCTCGTGAGCGCCGTGCCCATGACGCGCGACGAGGTCGCGCGGCTCCACGGCGAGCTCGAACGCAACACCGGCAAGAGAATCGTCCTCACCGAGACCGTGGATCCGTCGCTCGTCGGCGGCGCCTACGTGCGCATCGGCGACCGCATCATCGACCGCAGCGTCAGGACGCTGCTCGAGACCATCTCCCACCAGCTCTACGACGTCAGCGTGTAGCCGGCGTCGCACGACACCCACACGAATTCGGGGTTCGCACCGATGTCCTTTCGACCGGAAGAAGTGAGCGCCGTCCTGGCGCAGGAGCTCGAACGCTACGAGGCCAAGCTCGAGACCAAGAGCGTGGGCAGCGTCCTTTCCGTGGGCGACGGCATCGCCCGCGTGTGGGGCCTCGAGGACGCGATGGCCGGCGAGCTGATCAAGTTCCCGGGCGACGTCTACGGCATGGTGCTGAACCTGGAAGAGGACAACGTCGGCGTCGTGCTCTTCGGCTCCGACAAGGACATCAAGGAAGGCGACCGCGTCGAGCGCACGGGCCGCATCGCGTCGGTGCCCGTGGGCAGGACGATGATCGGCCGCGTCGTGAACGCGATCGGCCAGCCCATCGACGGCAAGGGCCCGATCGGCGCCGACAAGTTCCGCAACATCGAGTTCAAGGCGCCCGGCGTGATCGAGCGCCAGCCCGTCGTCGAGCCGCTGCAGACCGGCATCAAGGCCATCGACGCGATGATCCCGATCGGCCGCGGGCAGCGCGAGCTGATCATCGGCGACCGCCAGACCGGCAAGACGGCGATCGCGATCGACACGATCATCAACCAGAAGGGCACCGGGGTCGTCTGCATCT
>CAZIXL010000099.1:0-8223 GCA_964542885.1 uncultured bacterium | reverse complement strand
CGCGCCGCACGTCGAGCGGCACGCCGTTGAGGCGCGCGTTGAAGCGCGCGATCTCCAGCGCGCGCGCCGAGACGTCGGTCGCCACCGCGCGGGCGCCGCGGCGCGCCGCGGCGATCGCGAGCGACCCCGAGCCGCAGCCCAGGTCCAGGACCGAGCCGCCGAGCACCTCGGGCAGCACGCGATGCAGCAGCACCGTCGTCATGCCCGGGCCCATCGTCGCGTCGCCGCCGCGCTCGAGCGGGTCGGAGAGGAACCACAGGCCATCGAACGGCACGAGCAGGAAGGCCGAACGCAGCGACGCACCGCCGTCCGGGACCAGCACGCCGGCCGCGCAGAGCCGGGCCACGAGGTCGGCGCCCAATGGGCCCTCGAGGCGCTCGGTCGCCACGCGGCCGCCGTAGCAGAAGAGCCAGGCCAGGTCCGCGGCGGGTCCGGCCTGGCGGCCGAGCCACCACTCGATGACGGGTCGGCGCAGGGCGTCCAGCAATCGCGGCGCCACGTCCTCGACCTCGGCGAGGAACGCCCCGTCGTAGCCCGCGGCGGCGAGCCGGCCGCGCAGCCGGGCGCATTCGGCGTCGTCGAGTCGTTCGAGTCCTTCGATCGCGGGCAGGGCCATGGCGGGTCCGGGGTGGAGGCGGCGGCGGGACGAGGGCCGTCAAGGTACCCGCACGCCGCGCGGCGCGCACGGCCGCGGTGCCGCGACCCGTCCCGGGACAGCGCAGGCGCGCGCGCGGCGCCGGGCAGTTTTCGCTTGAGCCACCGCGGCACGCGTGCTTCCCTGCGTGCACCGGGAGGGCGCGTCGCGAGATCGCGCCCTCCCGGCGTTTTCCGCGAATGCGCGTGACCGGGCGCAACCGCGGCGCGAAGCCGCGCAGGAGCCTCCCCATGGCCGTCGCCCGATCGCCGGCGCATCCCCCGGTCCCCCGCACCCCTGTCGGTTCGCCGGACCGCATCCAACGCCCCGCCGCACTGCTCCTCCACCGGGCCCGGCGCGCGCTCCACGGCGCACCCCGCTTCCTCCTCCTGGGCGCGATCGGCTGCCTGTTCGTGCTCGCCGTCGCGATCGCACTGCTCGCGAACGTCGTCCGGCCGGGCTAGCGCCCCGGTCGACGCCGGCCGGTGCCCGGGCTCGGGCCGGGCGGGGCGTTCGCGCCCCGTCCAGCCGGCCGGTCAGTCGCGCGGCGCGGCGGAACGTCCGGTTCCGCCCGCGCCGTGCGTCGCCTCGAGTCCCACGCCGTCGCGACGCCTGGGGCCGCCGCGCTCTGCGCGCCTCAGGCGCGGTCGAGCGCCTCGAGCGCGAGCGCGAACGCGTGGAAGTCGGCCGGATTCGCGTCCTCCATCAGGTCGCGCACGCGCGGGCGGATGCCGGTCTCGCCCCGGCGCGCGAGCAGCAGCGCGGCGTACGCGCGATCGCTGGTGCCGCGCAGCAGGTTCGTGTCGTACGCGAAGAACATCTGCCCCGTCCCGAACAGCGCGACCAGTCCCTGCCACGGCGGCTCGAGCGGGCGCGGCTCGACGACGCCCGCCAGCACCTCGTGCAGCAGCGGCAGCACGAACGCCGACTGCACGTCGGCCAGCACCTCGAGCGTCTCGGTGCGATTGCGGGGCACCGGATGCGAGAGCCCCCAGCGCGCGACGACCGGTACGAGGCGTACGGCGTCGTGCTGGGGCACGTGCGCCGCGCCGCGCGCGTGCAGCAGCCACCGCGCGGCCCCCGCGAGGCCGCCCGGCTCCGCCATCACGCGGTCGAGCGCGGCCGCGACGACTTCGCCGGAGTACGCATCCTGGAGCCACGGCTCGAGCAGGCGGTCGAGCGGCAGGTTCACGTGCCACTCGGGCGCCGCCGCGCCGAGCACGCGCAGGCAGGTGCTGATGCGCTCGAGCGTGCCGGGCACCAGGTCCACCAGCGCCGCGATCCGCTCCTCGTCGCGCCCGGGCTCCCACAGGAAGTCCGGCGCTCCCGGCGGCAGGACCGCGCGCTGGCCCGCGACCACCTGGTCCCAGAGCCGGGCGCGGGCTCCGGCTCGCGTCGCGTCGTCCACCTTGCCGGCCTCGCCGTCGTTCAGGGTCCGCTCCTTTCGGCAGGTCGCGCCGCCCGGCGGATCCCGCGCGGGCATGGTCCCATGCACGGGAGCGTGCGTCACATCGGCGGCGCGATCCGCCACGGGCCCATGGGCTTCGGGCGCCCGGATGACGCACTCCCGGGGGTTTCGGGCCCCGCGGGCGCCCCTGCCCAGAAAGCACTTGCGTTCCCGATCCGCGCAGCCGATACTCCCTGCGCTTCGGTTGTCGCAGTTCGCTCATGCGTACATCGCCGCCGGACAAGACCGGCGGCTTTTTCATGTGCGGCTTCAGCCAGCCGAAGGAACGGCCAAATGGGCCGACGTCCCGACGAGGGACGGGAGATTTCCGGGGTTCGCCCCCAGCATCAGGAGCAGTTCAGTGGCTACTGGCAATGTGAAGTGGTTCAACGAGGCGAAGGGTTTCGGTTTCATCTCGCAGCAGGGTGGCGAGGACGTGTTCGTGCACTACTCGGCCATCTCGGGCGAAGGCTTCAAGACGCTCGCAGAGGGTGAGACCGTGGAGTTCGACGTCGTGCGCGGGCCGAAGGGCCTGCAGGCTTCGAACGTCCGCCGGGCCTGATTCGCCCGCGGTACCGCTTCACGACGAAAGGGCGGCGCGCAAGCGCCGCCCTCGTCGTTTGCAGTCCGGCACCGCCGGCGCCACGGCGCCCAGTCGTCAGAGCAGCTGGCGCGCCCGGAAGCTCACCAGGCCGCGCGCAGCGACCACGACGTGGTCGAGCACGCCGATGCCCACCAGGTCCCCCACCTCGACCAGCCGCCGCGTGATGGACAGGTCCTCCTCGCTCGGCTCGGGATCGCCGCTCGGATGGTTGTGCACCAGCACGACGCTCGCTGCCGAGTGCAGGATCGCCGGCAGGAAGACCTCGCGCGGGTGGACGATCGACGCGTTCAGGCTGCCGATCGACACGATTTCGCGGCGCTGCATCTCGTGGCGCGCGTTGAGCAGCAGGACCACGAAGTGCTCGCGGCGCGCGCGCGCCAGGTCGCGGACCTGTGCGAGCACGTCGTCGGGGCCGCGGATCGGCGCCGTGGTGGACGGCTGCTCGGCCGCTCGCCGTCCCAGCTCGAACGCGGCGCAGAGGGCCGCGGCACGTGCGGGCCCGATCCCGGCGACGCGCATCCAGCGCGGGAGCGGCCACTCGGCCAGTTCCGCCGGCGCCCGGCGGGCGAGCGCGCGGCCCACGCGCGCCGCGCTGCGCCCCACGGTGCCCGAGCCCAGCACCAGCGCGTAGAGGTCCGCGTCGGCCAGCCGGCCGGCGCCCTGGTCGCGCAGCCGCTCCCGGGGCCCCGAGCGGGGACGCGCGTCGCGGGACGGCTCCCCGGTCCCCGTCGCGGGGGCGGCCACGAGGCCCGGCAGGGCCGATTCCGGTTCTGACATCGCCAACTCCTGCGGGGGCGGGCCTGTCGCGCTTTCCGAACCTGTCCGGGTTCGGCGATAATGCTCGCCGCTCTCGCACCCTGGCCCTGCCATCGGCCGTGGCGTGCCTCGCGAGTTCCCAGCCCAATCGCAGGGGTTTGCTGCATGCGTCGTGCCATTGCCGTTCTCGCCTCGCTCACCGTCGGCCTCGCCTTCGCCGCGGTCACCGTGCTCGCCCAGGCTCCCGCCGTGACCCGCACCAACGGCATCGGCTTCGTCGACTACAGCCAGCCCCCGCGCTTCCAGGTCGGCGACTACGTGCGCTACCACGTCACGGGCGCGAGCGAGATGGGCATGAGCGACGACTACGACCTGACGCTGGTGATCACGGGCCAGGAGATCTTCTGGGGCGACAGCTGCTTCTGGCTCGAGACCTGGACCGAACCCAGGGCCGGCGCGCCGATGGCGATGGCGACGCTGATGTCGTACCGGATCTTCGCGGACCCGAAGCCCGTGCAGCACCTGCAGGTCTACCAGCGCAAGCAGGTCAACGAGGTCGACCCGCAGGGCCACCCGATCGAGGTGCTCATGGAGCCCTCGAGCAGCATCCTCAAGACGCGAAACCTGTTCGGGAACCCGGCCGCGTGGGACGTGGACACGCTGCAGCGCGACACGGTGATCACGCCGGTCGGCCACTTCGACGCGCGCAAGATCTCGATCCGGCAGGGCAACTCGACCACGACGACGACCGGCGACAGCACGCGCTACGACGAGATCCGCGAGAACCGCATGCTCTGGTACGACGTCAGGGTGCCGATCACCCACGTCGCGCGCGAGTCGCTCGAGAACGTCGTGCTGCGCAAGACCTGGATGATCGGGCGCTCGGCCGAGGGTTCGCCGCTGCTCACCCGCGACCGCGGGCTCGGCAGCGCGCGGCTGATCGAGACCGGGCACGGCATGGCCCCGCGGATCACGCCGCCCAACCGCCGCTTCCCGGGCGCGAAGGCGCCCGCGGCCGCGGCGAAGCCGCCCGCGAAGACGCGCTGATTCAGGCCGGCGAAGGCCCGGCCGCCGCGCCCTCGAACAGCCCGCGCGCGTAGGCCTCGGGGTCGAAGGGCTCCCAGTCGTCGAGCCCCTCGCCCAGCCCGACCAGGCTGACCGGCACGCCGAGCTGGTCGGCGATCGCCACCACGGCGCCGCCCCGCGACGTGCCGTCGAGCTTCGTGACCGCGAGGCTCGTGACCGGCGTCACGCGCCCGAACTCGCGCGCCTGCGCGATGCCGTTCAGCCCCTGCGAGCCGTCGAGCACGAGCAGCACGTGGTGCGGCGCGCCGGGCACGACGCGGTCGCACACGCGCGCCACCTTGCCCAGCTCGGCCATGAGGTTCTGCTTGGTGTGGAGCCGGCCGGCCGTGTCCACGAGCACGACGCGCGCGCCGCGCGCCTTCGCGGCCGTGAGCCCGTCGTGCACCACCGCCGCGGGGTCCACCCCGTCGCGCGCGCGCACGATCTCGACACCCGCGCGCTCGGCCCACACGACGAGCTGCTCGGAGGCTGCCGCGCGGAACGTGTCGGCGGCGACGAGCAGCGTGCGCTGCCCCTCGCGCGCGAAGCGCGCCGCGAGCTTGCCCGCGAACGTGGTCTTGCCGGCGCCGTTCACGCCCACGATGAGCGCCACCCAGGGCTGCTCGGGGCCCGGCTCGAAGCGCACCGGCTCGCCGTGGCCGCGCAGCAGCGCCGCGGCGGCGCGCTCGAGCGCGCCGCGCGGGTCGAGCCCGCGCTCGGAGGCCGCCAGCTTGCGCGCCCGCTCCACCAGGCGCTCGGCCGTCGCCGGTCCGACGTCGGCGGCGAGCAGCGCCTCTTCCAGCTTCTCGGCGGTCTCGGCGTCGACCGGGCCGGTGCGGCCCAGCATCGTGCCGAGCCCGCCCGCGATCGCGTCGCGCGTGCGCTGGAGGCCGGAGCGGAACTTGTTCCAGAGGTTCATGCGCAGGGGGGCGGCGCGCAGGCCCCCGCGGACCCGCGCGCCGCTCGAAACGGGAAGGGGATCAGAGCACGGCCGGCACGGCCTCGCGACGCGACTCGTGGCTCACGTCCACGCCGTCCAAGTTCACCGAGACGAGCTTCGAGACGCCCAGCTCCTGCATCGTGACGCCGTAGATGCAGCCGGCCGACTCCATCGTCTTCTTGTTGTGCGTGATCACCACGAACTGCGTCCGGTCGCCGAAGCGGCGGAGCATGTTGAGGAAGCGGTCCACGTTCGCGTCGTCGAGCGGCGCGTCGACTTCGTCGAGCAGGCAGAACGGCGACGGCTTCACGAGGTAGATCGCGAACAGCAGCGCGATCGCCGTCAGCGCCCGCTCGCCGCTCGACATGAGCGAGATGCTCTGCAGGTGCTTGCCGCGCGGCTTGGCCACGATCTCGACCTCGCACTCCATGGGGTCCTCGCCGACCATGCGCAGCTCGCAATCGCCACCCTCGAACAGCGTCTTGAAGATGTCCTTGAAGTTCTGCTGCACCTTCGCGAACGTCTCGGTGAACATCTGGCTGGCCGTGACGTTGATCTTCTCGATCGCCTCGAGCAGCTGCGCCTTGGCGCTGTGCAGGTCCTCGCGCTGCTGCGTGAGGAACGTGAAGCGCTCCTTCTTGCGCGCGTACTCCTCGAGCGCCAGCAGGTTGACCGGCCCGATCCCGCGCAGCTTCTGGCGCGCCTCCTCGAGCCGCTGTGGCGCGGTCTCGGGGTCGATGCCCTCGGGCAGCGGCTGCGGCTGCCAGGCCGCCGGGTCGATCTCGTACTCGGTGCGCAGCCGCTCGAACGTGCGGTCGAGGTCGGCGCGTGCCTGCACGCGGTCCAGCTCCAGGCCGTGCAGCCGCTCGCCCAGCTCGGTCTGCTCGAAGCGCAGCCGACGGGCGCCGTCGTCGTCGGCCTGCACCTCGTCCTTGATCCCGATGTGGCGCTGCTGCAGGTCCACCACGCGCTCGCGCTGCGAGGACTCCGACTCGAGCAGGCCCGTGAGCCCCGCCGAGAGGCCCGCGACCTCGGCCTCGATCTCGGCGATGCGCCCGCGGTGCTGGCCCGCCTCCTCCTCGCGCGCGCGGATGCCCGCCTCGAGCTCGCGCACGGTCTGCTCGGCGCGCGCCCAGGCGGCTTCCCACTCGCCCGACTCGCGCGAGAGCCGCAGCAGCGTCTCGCGCGAGCCCTGCGCGCGCACGGCCGCGTCGTCGCGCTGCGCCTCGAGCGCCCGCACCTCGAGGTCGGCCGCGGCGAGCTGTTCGCGCGCCTGGTCGACCTGCGCCTGGAACTCGGCCAGTTCGGCCTCGGCCTCGACGAGCGCGCGGACGAGCGACTCGCCCTCGACCCCGTAGCCCTCGGCCTCGCGGCCGCGCTCCTCGGCCTCCTTGCCGGCGAACGCGATCTCGCGCTCGACGCCCGACAGTTCGCGCACCTGCGACTCGAGCGCCGTCCGCGTCTCGTCGAGCAGCCAGCGCGAGTGGTCGCGCTGCTCGACCGCGGTCGTGCGCGAGCCCTCGAGCGCCCCGCGCTCGTTCTGCGCGCCCTCGATCGCCAGCGACAGCTCGGCCAGCCGGCCCGACAGCTCGCGGATCTCGGTTTCGCGGTGCAGCAGCCCGCCGCCCGCACCCGTGCCGCCGGCGCGTACGCGGCCGCGCTCCCACACCTCGCCGTCCAGGCTCACGAACCGCAGGCCGCCGATCGAGGCGTGCGCCAGCTCGGCCGCGACCTCGCGCGACTCGACCACGAACACCGAGCCGAGCAGCCGGTCCACGAGCGGGCGGAAGCGCTCCTCGCACCGCACCAGCTCGGACGCGCGCCCGAGCACGCCCGCGTGCGCGGGCCCGTCGATGCGCGGCAGCGCGCCGACGGCCGACAGGTCCACGAGCGTCGCCCGGCCGCTCTCGAGCCCGCGCAGCCGCTCGATCGCGCGCTCGACCGCGGCGCGGTCCTCGGCCAGCACGAACGACGACGCTTCGCCGAGCGAAGCCTCGAGCGCGTCGAGGAAGCGCGGCGGCACGTCGAGCACGTCGGCCACGACGCCGGCCAGTCCCTCGGGCGTGTCGCCCGGCTGCAGCAGCGCCTTCACGCCCTCGGAGACGCCCTCGAAGTTCTTCTTCAGCTCGAGCAGCGTGGCCAGCCGCGAGTCCGCGGCGGCCGCCTGCTGGCGCAGCGCGGACAGCGCCGCATCGGCCTCCTGCAGCCTCGTGTCGACAGCGCGAATCGCGTCCTCGGAGGCCTCCAGCTCGCCGCGCGCGGTCGCGACCGACTCCTCGAGCTCGGTCCGGCGCTCGCCGCCCTCGGCCAGCGCGCGCTGCAGGTCGGCGACGCGCTCGAGCAGCTCGCCGCGGCGCGCCTCGGCGGCGGCGCGGCGCTCGGCGAGCGCCGCCTGGCGCTGCCGGATGCGCTCGCAGTTGCCCTTCTTCTCGGCCTCGGTCGAGAACAGGTCGAGCGAGAGCTGCTTGTGCGTCGCCGCCACCGTGCGGCGTTCGCGCAGCTGCTGCTCGAGCTCGTTGAGCGAGGTCTCGTTCGTCTCCGCCTCGACCTGAGCCGCCTCGCGGCCCGCGCGCGTCTCGGCGAGGCGCGCCTGCGCCTCCTGCTCGCGCGCCTGTGTCTCGGCGTGGCGCTCGCGCATGCGGCCGGCTTCCTCCTCCGCCTCGCGCACGCGGCGGATCAGGCCGGTGGCGCGCTCGTTGAGCAGCACGATCTGGTGCTCGGCGGCGACGCGCGCCTCCTCGCGATCCTTGAGCCCGCCCTGCGCCGTGGTCAGCTCG
>CAZIXL010000098.1:0-8273 GCA_964542885.1 uncultured bacterium | reverse complement strand
AGTCGGAGTCGCTCTCGTCCACGTAGCGCTGCGAGAGCTGCGAGTACGAGAAGTGACGGTGGCGGATCAGCTCGTGCGTGAACGAGCGCGAGACGCCCGTGAAGAGGAAGCTCCAGACACCGTGCTCGAGCACCGAACCGTGGCCGACCTCGATGATGTGGCCCACGAAGTCGGCGTTGGTCTTGCGGCCCTTGCCGTACGACATGTAGCAGACGCGGCCGGCGATCTCGGCCAGCTTTTCGGCGCCGACCTCGGTGTCGGTCTGCCAGCTCATCTCCTCGTCGGCGAGGAAGCGCGCGATGGTCTCGTCGTCCACCACCTGGCGGCCCACGAGGTACACCTTCGGCTCGCGCACGATCTTGAGTGCCCGCGTTTCGGCGGGTGCGGTTCCCATGGCGACTCCTTCGCTCGGATGCGTGGCGCGGGGCGCCTCGCGCGGGGGACGCGCCCCCGGGTCGAGGGGGCACGTGCGCGGACGGCGCAGGACGCTGCGTGTCGTCGCTGCGACGCCGCTCTGCGTTTCGAACCCGCGCAATCTAACCCAGCGGCCGGGCCCGAGTCACCACGCGAGAACGCGCGCCTATCGCGCGGCCCCGGCGACCTTGTCGACCTCGACCCGCACGCGGCGCATGACCTCGTCCACCTCGTCGTCGCGCGTGTAGTAGTGCGGCGCGAGCCGCAGCCCCACGCCCGGCCGGTGGTCGAGCAGCACGTCCTGTTCGAGCAGCGCGGCGCACACGCGGGCCGCCTCGGGAACGGCGAGGCACACGGTGCCCCCGCGCCGGTGGGGCTCGCGCGGCGAGCCGACCGGGAAGCCGGCGGCGTCGGCCAGCTCGAGGATGCGGCCGGTCTGGCGCAGCGACTTTCCGCGGATCGCCGCCGCGCCGATGTCCGCAGCGATCGCGAAGCCCGCCTTCGCGGAGACGTATGCCGGCACGCACGGCGTGCCGTTCCAGAAGCGGCGCTCGCCGTCGTGGAGCCGTGTCGGTCCCGCGTCGAAGGCGAACGGCTGCTCGTGTCCGAACCAGCCCGTCAGTGCCGGCGTGAGCCTGCCGGCGAGCGCGGGACGCACGTAGAGCCAGCCCGTGCCCGGGCCGCCGCAGAGCCACTTGACCGAGCCGCCGGTCACGAAGTCGGCGCCGAGCGCGCGCACGTCCATCGGCACGGTGCCGATCGCCTGGTAGGCGTCGAACAGCGTGAGCGCGCCGACCTCGCGCGCGCGCCGCGCGATCGGCTCCAGGTCCAGCACCTGCGCGGTGCGGAAGAGCACGGTCGAGCACGCGACCACCGCCGTGCGCTCGTCGATGGCCGCGACCAGGTCTTCCTCCGCGACGCTGCGGCCCGCGCGCGCGCGCACGCGCACGATCTCGGCACCGCGCCGCACGAGGCCCTCGTACAGGTAGAGCACCGAGGGAAAGTCCTCGTCGGTGCAGACCAGCCTGGGCCGCTCCCGCCCGAAGTCCACGCACGACAGCGCCACGGCCTGCGCCACGGTCACGTTCGGGTGGAGCGACACCGAGCCCGGCAGCGCGCCCAGCAGTGACTCGACCGAGCCGGCCACCTGCGCGGGAATCGCCATCCAGCGCTCCTCCCACGCGCGGATGCCGCGCGTGGCCCACGTGTTCGCGAAGTGCGCCAGCTCGTCGGCCGCGGCGGCGGGCATGGCGCCGAGCGTGTGCGAGGCGAAGTGCAGCACGCCGTCGAGCGACGGGAATCGCTCGCGCCAGGCGAGCAGCGGATCGTGGCCGGCCACGGGCGCGCTCATCGCGGCGTCCCCGCGTGGCCGTCACCGGCGGCGGCGGCGAGCCCGGCGAGGACGAGCCACACCGCCTCCCCGGGCGTGTCGGCGATCTCGACGAAGCGGAAGAGGTGTTCGGGAACCAGTCCCGGGGCGCGGTGCGCCTCGAGCCACGGCCGCCAGTGTGCGCCCATCAGGACGAGCGGCGCGCGCGGCACCGCGTTCACGCTGAGCAGCGTCCACGCCAGGAACAGCTCGGTCAGCGTGCCGATGCTGCCGCTCACGGCCACGAACGCGTCGGCGGTGTGGACCAGGTGGCGCAGGCGCTCGAACAGGTCGGGCGTGTGCACGCGCTCGCGCACCCAGCCGTTCACCGGACCGCGCGGCTCGAACAGCTCGACGGTGACCCCGATCACGTGCCCGCCGGCTTCGCGGGCTCCCTTCGAGACCGCCGCCATCGCACCGTGGTAGCCGCCCGACATGACCGCGCAGCCCGCCTTCGCGAGCGCGCCGCCCAGCTCCACGACCTCGCCGTACACCGGGTCCGAGGGCTGCAGCGTGCTGCTCCCGAACACCGCCACGATCGGCTCCGCTCCGTTTCGCTCCACCGTTCGCTCTCCCTGCGCCCGAGCGCACCATGCCGCCGAAACTCTGAAAGACCGAAATCAGAACTGGATACTGGTCGGGTGACTGGGTAGATTCCGGTCACCTTGCCGGGCAAGTGGACCCATCCGAAGGACGAATCCCCCATGCCGAGACGACCCAGTATCTCCAGCTTCCGCGCCTTCTCCCTCGACCCCGACGCGCCCGAGGCCTTGCACCGGCAACTCTACGACGAGTTGCGCCGCGCGATCCTGGGCGGGCGTCTCGCGCCCGGTTCACGCCTGCCGGCCAGCCGCGAGTTCGCCGGCGTCTCGCGCATCTCGCGCAACACCGTCCTCACCGCCTACAGCCAGTTGCTGGCCGAAGGATACATCGAGAGCCGCGCGGGGTCCGGCACATTCGTGGCGCGCGCGATTCCCGAGACGATGGTGCCCGAGTCGCCCGCGGTCTCGCAGTCGAACGACGGGCCGCCCCCGGCCTCGCGGGCGCTGTCCTCGCGCGGCGCGGTGCTGGGCGAGACGCCGATCCTGCGCCATCCGCTGCGCACGGTCGCGAACGCGTTCCGGCCGGGACTGCCGGCGCTCGACCACTTCCCGATGGACATCTGGCGGCGGCTCTACGACCGGCGGCTGCGGCGGGCCTCGACGCGCCTGCTCACCTACGACGACCCGCAGGGCTACCTGCCGTTGCGCGAGGCGATCGCCGCGCACCTCGCCGCCTCGCGCGGCGCGCGCTGCGGTCCCGAGCACGTCGTGATCGTGAACGGCTCGCAGCACGGCCTGGACCTGTGCGCGCGCGTGCTGCTCGACCGCGGCGACGAGGTGTGGTTCGAGGAGCCCGGCTACTTCGCCGCGCGCGCGCTGCTGCGCTCCTACTTCGCGGTGCCGGTGCCGGTGCCCGTGGACTCCGACGGGCTGGTCGTCTCGGCCGGCATCGAACGCGCGCCGCGCGCGCGGCTCGTGTACACGACGCCGTCGCACCAGAACCCGCTCGGCGTCACGCTGACGCTGGCGCGCCGCGTGGCGCTCACGCAGTGGGCCGAGCAGGCCGGGGCGTGGATCGTCGAGGACGACAACGCGAGCGAGTACCGCTACCGCGGCCGCCCGCTGGCCGCGCTCCAGGGCATCGACACGGCCCGCCGGGTGATCTACGTGGGCACCTTCAGCAAGACCATGTTCTCGGCGCTGCGGCTCGGCTACGTGGTCGCGCCGTCCGACGTGGTGCCCGCGATCGTGCAGGCCCGCATGCTCGCCGACCGCCAGGCGCCGGGCCTCTCGCAGGCCGTGCTCGCGGACTTCATGAACGAGGGCCACTTCGCCCGCCACCTGCGCCGCATGCGCACGCTCTACGCCGAACGCCTGGGAGCCCTGCTCAAGGCGGTGCGAACACACGCCGACGACGTGCTCGAGGTGGACGAGGGCGAGGGCGGCATGAGCCGCGTGGCCTGGCTGCCCCCCGGGCTCGACGACCTCGAGGTCGGCACCGAGGTCGCGCGCGCCGGCATCCAGTGCCTGCCGCTCTCGGAGTACTGCGCGGTGCCGTGCGAGCGGCGCGGCCTGATCCTGGGCTTCACCGGGATCGACGAGCCCGAGATCGAGACGGGCATCCAGCGCGTGGCCGCGTGCGTGCGCGCGGTGCAGGCGCGGGTGCAGACGCCGGTGTGAGCGCGGTGCGGATCGCCGCCGCCGCCGCGCTGCGAGACGGCGACGGGGTGCGCTTCAAGCTCGTCCTGGACGGGGTCGAGCGCGACGCCTTCGCCGTGCGCTGGCGCGGCCGGGTGCACGCGTACGTGAACACCTGCCGCCACCTGTCGCTGCCGCTGGATTTCGGTGACGCGCATTTCTTCGACGAGGCGTTCGACGCGCTCGTCTGCTGCCACCACGGCGCGCGCTACGCGCCCGACACGGGCCGCTGCGTCGAGGGCCCGTGCGAAGGCGCCTCGCTCACCGCGCTCGCCGTGGAGGAACGCGACGGCGAACTCTGGTGCACGGGGCGCCTCGCGCGCTGAAGCCGCGCCCTGCGGCTACGGGCCGTAGCGGATCTTGAGCGTGCCCCACGTGCCGGTTCGGGCCGGCGTCGCGGCGTCGCAGAAGCCGAACCAGCTCGAGTAGAAGCCGAGCGAGTACGGGTTCGTGGGCTGGATCTGCGGCGTGCCGGCCCAGCCGGTGAGCGGCCCCGGGGCGCCCGGGCCGTCGGGCGTGTGGTTGGCCAGCACGTTCGGGAGCCAGATCGCGCCGCCGGGCGACTGCGGCTCGATCCCCGAGTAGGCCACGGCGACGTAGTAGTTGCCCGGCACGAGCGAGAAGTTGGGCGCGACGATGAGCTTCTGCCCGCCCTGGCAGAGCATGTTCGTGGCGACGCCGTTCCCACCCGCGTCGAACAGCCACACCTGCGGGCCGCCGTTCACCACGCAGTTCATCCAGACGAGCGGCAGGCCGGCGGGCGGCGGCGTCGTCAGGCGCACGCAGAAGACGTCGACGTCGTTGTCGGTCTGCAGCGAACCGTTGATGGCCGAGAGCCCGGTGCTTCCGGTCGTGAGCTGGGCGGTCGACACGAGGTCGCCCGCGTCGCCGATCTCGTTCCAGGTCTGCGCGCGGGCGGCGGGCGCCGCCGCGACCAGCGCGGCGACGAGCAGGGCGGTGAGTGCGGCGAGGCGGAAGCGGACGGGGGGACGAAGCGGCGTCGCGGCCATGGGGGGCCTCCGGGGAGGTGCAGGGGTGTGGCGACACGTCTTGCCGCCGGGACCCGAACGGGCCGCCGGTGGGGCGGGACGATACGCCAACCTCGCGAGCGGCCGTGAGGCCCAAATGCGACCGCGACCGCGAAAATCGCGGTCGCGGAGGCGGCGGCGTCCGGGAGGCCGGGCCGGCTCAGCCGTCCGGCGTGTTCCGGTTCCGCACGATGCCCGGATCCGCCACGTCGAGGTAGCCCACCAGCCGGGCGTGGCGGCGCACGGCGTCCGACAGGTCGCGCGCCTCGCGGTCGCGGACGATCGCGCGGGCGAGCGCCGGCGACAGCGCGAGCGGATGGCCGCGCCGGCCGCGGCGCCGCGGCACGAGCGCGTACGTGAAGCTCGAGCGATCCCGCCGGCCGAAGGCGCCGAGCGCCTCGTCCATCATCGCGGCCAGGTGGCTCACCGTCGCGGGGCGCACCTCCGGGTGGTCCACCGGCAGGACGAGCACCGCCTCGGGCTTCTGGCGCAGGGCTTCGGCGAGTCCCGCCTGTGCGCTCGAGAGCATGCCCCGCCGCCAGGCGGCGTTGACGACGAAGTGCGCCTCGAGCGCGCGCGTCGAGCGCCGGCTCGCGCCGTGGACGAGCCCGGCGAAGGCGCCCTTTCCCACCAGCCCGGCCAGTTCCGCCTCGGCCGCGGCCCGCACGCGCGGCGCATTCGAGCCGAGCACGACGACGACCGAATCGCACGCGCTCCAGAGCGCCCCGAGTCCGTTCGCGAGGAAGCTCCTGCCCTTCCACTTCACGTTCGCCTTGGGCGCGCCCATCCGCGTGGACGCGCCGGCGGCGAGCAGCACGCCGACGTTCATTCGACTCCTCCCTCCGTGGTGACGGCGCGCTCGGCCGCCGCGTTCGCCGCATCCCGCGGGCGCGGCGTCCAGCCGCGCTCCGGCGTGCCGCCGCGGCGCACGGCGATCAGCTCGCCCAGCACGCTCACGGCGATCTCCTCGGGCGTCTGCGCGCCGATCGCCACGCCCAGTGGCGCGCGCAGCCGCGCGATCTGCTCGTCGGAGAAGCCCCGCGCGCGCAGGCGCAGCGCGAACTTCCGCTGCTTGGCGACGCTGCCGATCATCCCCGTGAACCGCAGCGGCCGCGCGAGCAGCTGCTGCACGACGCGCTGGTCCAGCTGGTGGTCGTGCGTGCACACGACCGCGAAGTCGTCGGGCGTGGTCGCGAGCGTGCGCACGAATCCCTCGGGGTCCTCGGCGCGCACGTTCATGCCGGGGAAACGCGCGGGATCCGCCCACTCGGGGCGGCCGTCGACGACGGTGACCGTGAATCCGCACGCGTCGGCGAGCGCGGCGATCGGCCGCGCCACGTAGCCGGCGCCGAACACGAACAGACGCGGCGCCGCCTCGATGGGCTCGAGGAAGATCACCATCTCGCCGCCGCAGCACATGCCCAGGTCGTGCCCGAGGTGCTTGCGCACCGTCTTCGCGCCGCCGCCGGTTTCGAGGATCGCGCGCGCCTCGCGCAGCGCCTCGTGTTCGATCGCGCCGCCGCCGATCGAGCCGGCCGTCTCGCCGCCCGAGGCGAGCAGCATGTGCGTGCCGGCCTTGCGCGGCGTGAAGCCGCGCGACTCGATCACGGTGAGCATCACGAACCGCCGGCCCGCGGCGCGCCAGCGCGCGAGCGCGCTCCACACGTCGGGCTCGCGGCCCTCGCCGAAGGCGGCGAGCGACGCGTGCGCGCGCGGTTCCGGGCCGGGCGCGGCGCCCTCGGGCGGCAGGCCGCCGCTCAGGACCCACCTCCCGCCAGTGCCTCGCGCAGCGCACGCTTCACGTACACGGGCACCATCGCGTGCCGCCAGTCGTCGTCGTAGGGCACGTTGGTGAGCGGGTGGCACTGCTTGTGCGCCACCGCCGCGACGGCCTCGAACAGGGCCTCGTCGGCGGGCTTCCCCTGCACGAGCGCGTCGAGCCCGCCGATCGTGCGCGGCTTCGCGCCGAGCGCGCTCACCACGACGCGCAGGGCGGCGAGGGTCCCGCCGGCCTCGCGGGCGGCCACCGCCACCGACAGCATCGGGAAGTCGATCGCCTCGCGCGGGCGCAGCTTGCCGTACGCGGTACGCAGCCCCTTCGCGTCCGCCGGCACGGTGACGCGCGTCACCAGCTCGCCGGGCTTCAGCACGTTGTTGTGCACGCCGTCGCCGACGAAGAAGTCCTCGACCGCGAGCGTTCGGCGCCCCGCTGCCGAAGCGATCTCGACCGAGGCACCGAGCGCGATCAGCACCGGCGAGACGTCGGAGGCGTGCGCGGCCACGCAGCGCTTGCCGGCCGGCACCACGTGGCAGCGCGTGCCGTCCTTCTTCAGGCAGAATCCCAGCGCCTCGCGCCAGAAGAAGGTCTGGTTGTAGTAGGTGCAGCGCGTGTCGAGGCACAGGTTGCCGCCGAGCGTGCCCATGTTGCGGATCTGCGGCGAGGCGACGAGCGAAGCGGCCCGCGCGAGCGCCGGGAAGTCGCGCCGCACCGGTTCGTGCGCCGCGAGGTCGGCGAGCGTCACGAGCGCTCCCAGCGCGAGGCCGTCCGCACCGTCGCGCACGAAGCGCAGCTCGTCGACGCCGGCCAGGCTCACGACGACCTTCGGCTCGTGCAGCCGGTGCTTGAGGTTCGGCACCGCGTCGGTGCCACCGGCGACGAGCAGGCACTCGCCCGGGTGCGCGGCGAGCACCGCCAGCACCTCGTCGACGGTCGCGGGATGCACCCAGCGGAAGACGGGCAGCGTGAGCACGTCAGCGCCTCCCCGCCTGCGCGCGCGCCTTCTCCCAGCGCTCCCGCGCGCCGCCTGCCGAAAGGAGCGCGTGCACGGTCGGCGCGTCGAACGGCAGCCGGTCGCAGCGCACGCCGAGCGCGTCGTAGATCGCGTTCGCGATCGCCGGGATGCTCGGGTGGAGCGGGCCCTCGCCCGCCTCCTTCGCGCCGTAGGGGCCCTCGGGGTCGATCGACTCGATCACGATCGCACGCAGCTCCGGCGTGTCGAGCGAGGTCGGCATGCGGTAGTCGAGCAGGCTGGGCCCGTGGTGCAGCCCGAACGGGTGCCCCGGGGCCGCGGCCTTGAACGTGTGCGTTTCCATGAGCGCCTCGGCGAAGCCCATGTAGGCGCTGCCTTCCATCTGGCCCTCGACGCCGCCGGGATTGAGCGCGCGGCCGCAGTCGTGCGCGACCCAGATCGTCTTCACGTCCACCGCGCCGGTCTCGGGATC
>CAZIXL010000097.1:0-8281 GCA_964542885.1 uncultured bacterium | reverse complement strand
TTGAGCGTCTCGCCCGACTGTACGTCGGTGCGGCCGCCGTGCGGCGCCCGCGCGCCCACCGGCTCGCCGCGCACCGCGGTGACGTCGGTCGCCAGCGACGCGATCAGCGCGTCGCGGCCCGCCGGGTCGGCCACGAAGCGGCCGCGGTAGCCCAGCGCGAGGCACGCGTCGTACACCTCGATGCCCTCGATCGAGGCTTCGCGCGAGGCGCGCAGCTCGTCGAGCTTCTGGAAGAAGCGCTGGCCGCCGATCAGGTCGCGGTTCTCGTGGAACTCGAGCTGCAGCGCGCCGGCCTGCAGCCACAGCCCGATCTGCTCGGGGTGGCTCATCACGGCTTCGTCGAGCGCCACGGACAGCGCGTACACGGCCGCCTTCACGTCGGCCTCGCGGTGGCCCTGTTCGCGGCCCGCGGCCTCGAACGCCGCGCGCAGCGCCTTCCACTGCTCGCGCAGGCGGGCCGGGTCGATCGGCGCCGTCTTGCAGAACGCCGCGTGCAGCAGCGACAGCGGCTCGATGGCGAGGTCCACGAGGTGGGCGCGCTGGTCGGGACGGGCGGGTCCGACCGGCCCGTCGGCCGTCTCGGGACCACGCTTGCCGACCACGGCGCCGATCACCGTCTCGAAGATCCCGGACGGTTCGTGCTGCGCCTCGAAATCCGACTTGCGCGCCCGCGGCTTGGGGCCGCGGCGCTTGGGGCCACGATTTCCGAACACGGCTACTCCCAGATGCCGACGAGGTCGAGCTTCGCGTTGGCGAATTCGGGCGGCAGGTACACGGCCACGTCACGCGCGGCCGCGATGTCACGCCACAGGTCGTGCTGGCGGTCGAGTTCGAAGTAGTCGTACGAGTTGTGGTTCGGGGTCCCCGCCGGCACGGGCGCGGGAGGCAGCAGCTTGAGGCCCGGCAGCGCGGCGGCCATGAGGCCCAGCACCGTGCGCTCCGACGCCACGCACGCGCGCAGCGCGAACGTGGCCAGGACCTGCTGGCGGTCCATCTCGGCGTGCGAGACGCCGAGGAAGAGTCGCGCGCGCGGCTCGAGCAGCTTGGGCTCGGACAGCGCGCCGACGTGGATCGGGCCGGGCTTGAGGATCAGCTCCACGCGCTTGCCGCGCGTGGGGATGTTCTCCTGCAGCAGCTCCTCGAGCGTGCGGCACATCTGCCCGAAGCAGGTGCCGAGCGCGTTGTGCTCGTACACGGGCAGCTCGCGGGCCGAGATCTTGGTGTTGAACGTGCACAGCTCGCCGGCGAGCGTCGCGAGCGCGAGGAACACCGGCTCCGGGTGCACGCGCGGGTTCTCGACGTGGTGGCGCAGCAGCGGCACGTACGTGTTGACGCTGTGGAGCTGCCAGAAGTTCGCCGTGTCGCTGCGGCCGAACTCGGCGACGCCGCCGCGGTTCGTGCGCAGCTCGCTCAGCTCGCGGCTGCGGTCGAGCAGCAGGTTGAGCATGCGGCGCACCTGCGCGTGCAGCGAACGCGAGCCCTCGAGCGCCACGACCGGCGGGATGTACGGGTCCGCGGCGCCGCCGAAGGGCTCGCGCATCGCGAAGCCCGTGGTCGAGCGCACGACCTCGCCGATCGGCAGCACGTCGTGCTGCGAGAGCGCCTCGTCGGGCAGCAGCAGCACCAGGTTCGGGCGCGCCAGCGCCAGCTCGCGGTCCACGCCCTCGGCGTGGTCGTCGGCGAGCACGGTGGCCTGGATCGTGTAGCGCGGGCCGGGGATCGAATCGCCCGCGGTCGGCGCGGCGAGCGGCTGGCCGGCGCGGCGCAGCGGCAGGCCCAGCGAGACCAGCAGGCGGTCGTGCTGGCCGTCGAACCAGCGGCTGATGTCGCGCGGCGCCGGCAGCGGGTCCCCGGTCTCGGTGTCGAACGGCGTGCCGTCGGGAAAGACGCCGGCCGCGCGCACGACGCTGAAGCGGCCGTGCAGCAGCGCCTGGTCGTCGAGCACCAGCGAGCGCAGGCCGTAGCCGAAGGGCTCGCTGAAGGAGAATCGCCGCGTCAGGCGGTGGTGGTGGGCCCGCTCCATCTGCTGGAAGTGCTGCGGCGACAGCAGCATGCCTTCCTGCCAGACGACGCCCAGCGCGTTCGCGTCCTTCGTCGGCTCGGCCATGCGATCACTTCTCCGCGGTGAGCGAGAATCCCGTTGCGCCTGCCTCGAGCCGAACCGACTTCTTGCGGGCCGGATGGATCACGTACCACTCCGCGCCCTTCGGCTTGCAGAAGTTGCCCTCGATCACCACCGCGGTCGCCTTGGGATCCTTCACGATCTCGGCCGTCTTGCCGCCGCCCGGGGCGACGAAGATCTCGACCGGCTTGCCGAGCACGTTGGCGGCGGCCGCCTCGAGCTGCTTGGACCACGGCAACGTCTTGTTGTTGAGGATCGTGCGGATGGCCGTGGAGTCGGCCACCTGGAAGATGCGGAGTTTGAGGGAGGCCGCCGATCCCGTCCCGCAATCGTTGCAGTCGGGAGCGCCGGACACGCTGACCGTGATCTTGCTCTTGCCGCCGAAGAAGGGGATCGCGTGGGAGGTCGCGGGCCACGCGACCACCGCCACGGCGAGCAGGGCGGCACACCATCGAGGAATGTGCGTGCGCATGGGAACCCGAGAGTAGGCGGGTGACTCCTTCGGGGTCAAGGGTTTGGAGCGGTTCGAGGTGTCGGTCGTGCAAATCGCGGGACGCGTTCCGCGCGGCAGCGTGCGGATGTCCCGCCCACACTGGAATGCGTGCGGCGGACGGTCGTCACGCAATCGCTCGCGGGACTTCCGGGCGGGCGTTCAGGGATGGATCCGGGCGCGCCCCGGAGCGGCTCAGTGGCCGCCGGGAACGGACGGGAAGCCGGGCAGCGGGTTCGGCCCCGGCGGGGTCGAAGAACCGCCGCCGCCGCCGCCCAGTGCGAGGCCGGCGGCGACGCCGCCGCCGACGACGAGGCCCAGGGCGAGGTACTTGTTCTTCGCCAGCCAGCTCTGGCCACCCGAGGCGGACGCGGCCGGCACTTCCGGCTTGTGGAGCTGGGGCTGCGCGGAGCCCGTCGCGGGCGGCGGTTCCTTGGCGGGCGGCGCCTTGGCCTCGGGCGGCGCCTTGACGGGCGCCGGCGCGGGCTCCGGCGTGGCCGGGACGCCCTTCACCTCGTTGAAGACGGCCAGCTCGTCGGCGTCCACCTTCGCGCGGTCGAGCTTGAACGCCGGATCGATCGCGAGGATGGCCTCGAAGTGCTGCTTCGCACGCGGCAGGATGCCCTTCTTCACGTAGCAGCGCGCCAGCACGAGCCGCGCGGCGACGAGCTCGGACCCCGAGATCTCCTTGCGGAGCACGGGGCCGGCCAGCAGGCCCACGGCCTCGTCGTAGCGCGCCTGGTCGTACATCGTCTGCGCGCGGGCGACGAGGTCGGCGTTCTTCTTCGCGGCGGCGGTCGCGGCCCCCGCGGGGGCGGGCGCGGCCAGCGCGGGCGCGACGTTCACGAGCTGCGCGGCCAGCAGCAGCGCCGAGGTCGCGCGGAGCAGCGAGCGGCGGCGATCGTCCATGGATCCCTCCGGGGGTCGAGCCGTGGCGTCCTGCGGTGGTGACGCGCCAACCTAGGCCAGCGGCCGAGCGCGGCGCAAGACCGCAAATGCGCGGCGCCCGGTCCGCGACTCCGGACCGGGCGCCCGAGCCTGCCGGCCGCTCACTGGGGGGCGCCGGCGTCGATCCAGGCGATGACGATCTCGGGCTCGCCCGGGTCGAGGAACTGCCGCATGTTGCCGCCGCTGCTCAGGCGGCCCCGGATGTTCACGCGGTCGCTGTACACGGTGCCGTAGTTGCTCCAGTCCGGGATGCCCGTGCCCGCGTGGTGGCAGCTCGTGCAGCCGGTGGGCTTGGTGCCGCTGCTGCGATCGGCCAGCAGGTGGCGGATCGTGTTCTCCCAGGTGACCGGGCCGCTCGGCACGGGCACCGTCAGGTTGTTCTCGCGCCCGCAGGCGCCGAGCGTGAGGGCGACCCCGGCGAGCAGGCCCAGGGCGGCGAGGCGGACCGGCGCGGCGCGGCGGGCGTTGCGATGGCGATGCATGGGTGGTCTCTCCTTTCCGCGTGACGCGTCAGTAGCCGATGTAGGCGCGGACGCCGACGGCGGCCGCGAACCCGGAGAAGTTGGCGGCGCGGTCGCCGAGCTTCGACTGTTCGTAGCTCTCGTAGATCTCGTAGGAGTCGCTCGGCCAGTCGAGCGTGCCCGAGTTGGCGAGGCGTCCCGTCACGCGGCCGGTGAGCGCCAGGCGCTCGTACGCCATCCACTCGCCCTCGACGCCCGCGTGCGCGAACAGGCCCAGGTGGTGGCCGACGAGCTGCGAAGGCGTGAGGCGGCCGGAGACGAGCGTCTGCTTGTACTCCGCCACGACCTGGGTGGGCATGAGGCCGACGCCGCCGATCAGGTTGACGTGGACCTTCGGCGACGTGCGCCAGGCCTTGACGAGGCTCACCACGACCGGCGTCGCCGAGGCCGTGTACTCGGTGTGGGCGTTGCGGTCGGCCGGCAGCGGGTCGTCGGTCGTGGCGCGCAGGTGCTGGACCTCGAACTCGATCGACAGCTCGGGCTTGAGCGGGAAGCGCACCGACCAGCCGAACTCGGGGTCGCCCGAGAAGTCGGGCGCCAGGCCCGCCCCCGAGCTGGACGCGAGGTCGACGATGTCCTGATTCACGCAGTTCCCGAGCCCGCCCACGATCGCGATGCTGGCCGGGAAGCGCTTGCCGGCCTCGAAGCGCTCGGAGTCGATCTCCTGCCTGGCGAGCCGGTAGACGTCCATCTCGTCGGGCGGCACGAGTGTCGGGTCGAGCGTGAAGTTCGGGTCGACACGGAGGACGCCCTTGAACTGCTCCTTGCCCTCCAGCCGGCGGCCCATCTTGACCAGGCAGCGCGCGCGGAGCACCCGGGCGGCCAGCACGTCGTCACCGGTGACCGCACCGGTGCGCAGCGCCGAGCGCAGCAGTTCGGCCGCGTCGGCGAAGCTCGCCTCCGCGTAGAGCCTGCGCGCCTGCGCGAGCACGTCCGCGTGCGCCGCGGCGGCCGGGGCCGGCGCGCCCTCCTGGGCTCGGGCCACGACCGGGCACGCGAGCAGCAGGAACAGCGCGAAGACCGAATGGCGGATCTTCATCGTTCCTCCGTGGATGGAAGTGGGCCGAAAACGAACGGGGCCGCCCCGGGCGGGAGCGGCCCCGTTCTACTGCTGTATGCGTCAATACCCGATGTAAGCGCGCAGGCCGATCGACGCCCCGAAGCCGGAAAAATCGAGGTCGTGGTTGGCGATCGTCCCGCTGGCGTACTGGGTGAAGTCCGAACCCTCGAACATCCCGGTGGCCTTCGCCGACCGGAAGAGCACGCGGCCGGTGAGCGACACCTTCGGATGCATCACGTATTCGCCCTCGAGCCCCCCGTGGACGTACGTGCCCGTCTTGGTGTCGGTGAGCAGCAGCGGAATGCCCGGCGCGTAGAGGAACTTGTCCGACGCATAGGAGTTCAGCATCGGGCCGCCACCGGCGAACACGCTCGCCCGCCACTTCGGGGAGTCGTGCAGAAGGTAGACGACGCTGACCGCGATCGGCGTGGCCGTCAGCTCGTAGGTGCCCTTGCCGCGGCCGGACACGGTCAGCGTGTCCTCGTTCGTGGCCCGCAGGCGCTGCATCTCCAGGTCGAGCGACCAGCGCGGGGCGAGCGGGAAGCGCACGCTGACGCCGAACATGGGCTTGGTGCTGAAGCTCTTGTCCCCGCCGCCCAGGGCGACGTACTTGCCCAGGTCCTCGTTGGCGCCCGAGCCGAATCCGTAGAAGCCCGTGAGGCTCGCCGGCAGCCGGCGGCTCTCGTGCTCCTGCTGGGCCTGGAAGAGGCGCAGCGCCTCCTGGAAGGACGCCAGCTCGTCGGGCGGCGTGCGGACCTCGTCGAGGCGGAACTGCGGGTCGGTGTGGAGCAGGCCGAGGAACGTCTTGCGCGCCCCGGGCAGGTCGCCGACCTTGGCCTGGCAGCGGCCGAGCAGGGCGCGGGCCGAGACCGCCTCACTTCCCGTCACCGCACCGCTCGCGAGCGCGCTCTGCAGGGCGGCGAGCGCGTCGGCGAACTTGCCGTCGTCGTACTGCTGCTGGGCCTGCGCGAGCGGGGAAGACTGCGCGGCCGCCTCGAGGGGCACGAGGGCCCCCGCCGCGGCCACCAGGGCGAGGCACGCCACCAGCAGCGCGCGCAAAGCCCCCGATCCGAAGAGCATCCTGCGATTCATTGCGTTGCCTCCGTGCGCGGCCGGGCGCCGGGCGCCCGGCCCGCGGATCAGTAGCCGATGTAGGCGCGGAGCCCGAGGGTCGCGGCGAAGCCGGAGAAATCGATGGACCGGTTCTTCAGGGAAGCGCTGCCGTAGGCGCTGAAGCCGTACTCGTCGAGCACCTTGTTCGCCTTGGCGTAGCGCTCCATCACGCGGCCCGTGACCGCGATGCGCGGGTGCACGAGGAACTCGCCTTCGAGACCGCCGTGGAAGTAGGCACCCGTCTTCTGGCCCGAGATCGAGACCGGGACGTCCCCCGAGCCGAAGTTGAGGTGCAGGTCGATCTTGGAAATCGCGGACGACAGGAGGCCGGCGCCGGCGAACAGGTTGAGCCGCGCCCGGCCCGTCGAGAACGTGGAGTGGTAGAGGCTGAGCGAGACCGGGTACGCGGTGATCTCGTAGTGCGCCGTGTTCGGCTCCGCGATCGCGTCCTGGTCCTTGGCGCGCAACTGCTGCAGTTCGAGATCGAGCGACAGCTTGTTGGCGATCGGGAAGCGCACCGAGCCGCCCAGCTGCGGCTTCACGTCGTACTTGTCGCTGCCGTTGCCGGCCACGGCGATCTCGGCCATGTCCTTGTTTTCGCCGGCGCCGCGCCCCCACGAGAACGAGATGCTCGCGGGGATGCGCTTGCCGGCCGAGATCTGCTCGGCGGTCAACTCCTGCTGCGCGAGCGCGAAGACCTCCTGCTCGTCCGGCGGGACGACGTTCGCGTCGGGGCGCCAGCCGGGCTGCTGGCGGAGCACGAACTTGAACGCCTGCTTGGCCGCGAGGCGGTCGCCGCTCTTGACGAGGCAGCGCGCGAGCAGCACGCGCGCCTCGAAGGCATCACTGCCGAGCACCTGGCCGGTCGCCAGCGCGTCGCGGATCTTCGCGATCGCCTCCTTGAACTGGGCGCCGTCGTACAGCGACTGCGCCTCCTCGAGCGCGGGCGCGGCGGCCCACGCGGCCGGCTGGCGCGGCACGGGCGCGGCGGCGAGCGCCACGGTGAGTGCCACGAGCACGAGCTTCCACAGCAGGGATCGCATCGGAGCCTCCTTGCCTGAACGCGACGGGTCCGCGCTTGCCGCGCGGCCGGGGGGAAACGCTACTTCTTCTGCTTGAGCTTGAACGAGACCTTCGACTCCGCTCCCGCCTTGACGGTCACGGTCTTCGCGCCGCCATCGACGGTGAAGCCTTCGCGCACGAGGGAGATCTCGTGCTTGCCCGGCAGGACGCCGGTGATGACCCAGGGCGTGGGGTGCCCGATCTTGTCGCCGTCCATGTAGATCTCGGCCCAGCCGCCCTCGGCGGTCACGCTGATCGTGCCCGCGGCGGACGCGAGGAAGTCGTACGACAGGTCCTTCGTCTCGCCGGCGGCGACGTACACCGTCCACTCCTTGTCGCCGAGCGAGGGGTGCACGACGCGGATCGTGTGCGCGCCGGGCTTGAGCTGGCCGCGCCACGACTTCTCGTTCTGCGCCTTGAGCTCGCCGTCGACCAGGAACGACGCGTACGGCGAAGCCGTCACGACGACCGTGCCCTCGGTCGCGGAGCCCGCGGGCGTCGAACCGGGGACGGGAGTCTCCTTGCCGCTCGCCGGCGTCGTGGTCGCGGCCTTGCCGTCCTTCGCGGGCGTCAGCGCGGTCGCCGCGGTCTTGCCGTCCTTCGCGGGCGTGCCGGTCGCTGCCGCTTCGGTGCCGGGCGGCTTGGCGGCCGTGCCGGCGGCCGGCGTCGTCGCGGGCGCGGGCGTCTCGGGAGGCGTCGTCACCTCGGGGGTCGTCGACGCCGGCGGCTCGGGCGCGGGGCTCGTGGCCACCGGCTCGCCGCCCGCGGGCATCGAGGCCGCACCGCCCTCACCGCCCTGGCGCGTCATGAAGAAGAGCGTCGCCGCGATCGCGACGATGGCGACCCCGATGATCCCCGCGAGCGCGGGCCGCGGGAACCCGCCCTTCGTCGCGGGGGCGCCGGCCGGCGCCTGCGCGGGCGGCGTCGCCGCGGGTTTCGCGGCGGCCGTCGCCCGCGCCTTCGCC
>CAZIXL010000096.1:0-8311 GCA_964542885.1 uncultured bacterium | reverse complement strand
CTCGCGGTGCCCGACCCGACGCACGACACCGCGCACCTGCTGCGCGTCGCGCTGTGGACGCTGCGCCTGGGCGGCGCCGGGATCGACGCCCGCGACGCCGTCGCCGCGGCGCTGCTGCACGACGCGGTGCACGTGCCCAAGAACTCGCCCGAGCGCGCACGCGCGAGCGAGCGGGCCGCGGCGCACGCCGCCGAGCGGCTGCCGGCGCTCGGATTCGCGCCCGACGCGGTCACGCGCATCGCCGACGCCGTGCGCGACCACAGCTTCTCGCGCGGCGCGGTCCCGACCACGCCGCTCGGCCGCGCGCTGCAGGACGCCGACCGCCTCGAGGCGCTGGGCGCGATCGGGCTGCTGCGCTGCGTCTCGACCGGCGTGCGCATGGACGCGGCGTGGTTCCATCCCGACGACCCGTTCGCGCGCGCACGGCCGCTCGACGACGTGGCGTTCTCGGTGGACCACTTCTTCGCCAAGCTGCTGAAGCTGCCGGCGACGATGCGCACGGAAGCGGGACGCGCCGAGGCGGAGCGCCGGGTCGCGGTGCTGCGCGCGTTCCTCGAAGCGCTCGCGCACGAGCTGGGCGAGCCGTTGCCCGAGCGCGAAGGCGGCGGCGCGCGCGGCTGACCGGGCGCGCGACTACCGGAACAGCAGCTGCGCGCGCTGGTCCGTGCCCGATTCGAGCGTCATCCAGTAGAGACCGGACGGCACGGGCTGGCCGGCCTGGTCGATCCCGCGCCAGCGCGTCAGGTACACGCCGACGTCGAGCACCTCCTCGGGGTGCAGCTCGCGCACGAGCGTGCCGTCGAGCGCGAGCACGCGCAGCGAGAGGCCAGCGAGGGACGCGATCCCGAACGTGATCGTGGTGACGGAGTCGGACGGATTCGGCGCGGGGTACAGGTCGCCGACCGACTCGAGCACGACCGGGTTGGCCAGCGCGACGTCGCGGCCGGGCAGCGTGACGACGGCGGACTGCGCCGCCAGCGCACCGAAGACGTGCGCGCGCACGAAGTAGCTGCCGTCCTCGAGCCCCGCGAAGCGGAACGCGCCCTGGCTCGTGCGGGTGCTGGCGACGAGCGACGTGCCACGGACGAGGTCCACGGGGACACCGTCCGCCGTGTCCTCGTACCGCGTTCCGAGCGAGTGGCCGTCGCTCGCCGTGAGGTGGCCGACCAGCCGCACGTGCCCGGTCAGCGCATGGGTGCCGGGTGCCGCCGGCTGGTCGCGGCCGCAGCCCGCCGCGAGGAGGGCGCTCGCGATCCACAGGCCCCAGGCGAGTTCGCGCATCGTCTTCACCCCACGCTCCTCTTTCGACCCGGCCGCGCGGCCCGCCCGTTCGCCGCGCTCCCGGGGCGGAGCATAGCCCGCGCGCTCCGCGCGGCTCCACCGCGGAAAGTGCGGCGCTCGCGACCGGGCGATGCGGCCAGCGACATGTCCGGTGTCCGTCACCGGGCGCGCGGCCGGGGCCGCCTCCGCCGCGCTCGTCGCGGCGCGGGCCACCCGGCCATTGACCCGTGGCCCGGCACCATGACAGTTTTCTGCACCATGCGAACCGCCCTGAAGCTGCGAGGCCTCGCGTCGCGCGCCCTGCCCGGGCTCGTGCTGCTCGCCTCGCTGCTCCTCGGACAGGCGTTCCACGAGTGGCACCACCTGCAGGATCACGACTGCGCGGGTGAGGCGCACTGCGTCTGCTCGATCCTGCACACCTCGACGCTCGTGGCCAGCGAGACCGCGGCGCCGTTGCCCGTCTCTTCGGTCGGCCCGACTCCGGTCGTGCGCCCGGCCGCTCCGCTTCCGGTGGTGGTGCCCACCGCCGCGATTCCCCGGGCCCCTCCCGCGGCCTGACACGTTCGGCCTTCGCCCCCCGCACGCCTCCGGACCGCACCGGCGGACGTGCGTGACGCCTGCGGAGGCCCGGTCATTCGGTCCATACCAGACCCACCCCGGCTCCCGGGTCGGGCGCGCCTGCCGTCTTCGGGCGGTGCGCCGCCGTCGCGGGCGCGTCACGCGCTCGCGCCACGGCGTTCGACCGCGCCCGAGGTGCCGGCGAGACCGCAGTGTCGCCACCTCTATGAAGGTATGAAGGAGGTCCCTCCGCATGAGAGCCGCCAAGCTCTTCTGCCTGTCGGCCGCACTGGCGTGCGTGCCGGCACTATCGATCGCGCAGACGCGATCGATCTACTCGAACCTGGCCAACCCGTCGATCGGGATGAACGCCCTCTTTTCCGGCATGGCCGCCCGGAACCTGGACCAGCCCTACGGGCTGCAGTTCGACGAGGCCGAGATGAGCGTGATCTCGGTCGTCGACCCCTGGTGGACGCTGAACGCCAATCTCGTGTTCGTCTCGAACGAAGTCAGCCCCGAGGAGGTGTGGGCGCGGAGCACCAGCGTTCCGGCGCTCCAGCTCAAGGTCGGCCGGCTGCGCGGAACCTTCGGCAAGCACGGCCTGCTGCACTCGCACGCGTTCCCGTTCATCCAGGCCCCGATCATCATGGGCAATACGATCGGCGAGGAGGGCTTCAAGGACGCCGGCCTCGAGGCCGCGTGGCTCACGCCGCTGCCCTGGTACTCCGAGCTGACGGGTGGCGTCTACCAGGCCATCGAAGCCGACGACGAGCATCCGCTCGACTTCGGGTCGACGCGGCACGACAACGTGCCGTTCCTCGCGCACTTCAAGAACGAGTTCGACCTGAACGACCAGACGACGCTCGAGCTGGGGCAGTCCTGGCTGCAGGGCCGCGGCACCGACGGCTTCGTGCACTCCTCCGGCGGGGCCGACCTGACCGTGCGCAACGTGCCGCTGCGGAACTCGAACCGCCGCGGCTGGATCCTCCAGGGCGAGTACATCCAGAAGGGCATGTCCGGCGACGGCGCCTACCAGAAGCAGTCGAACGGCTGGTACGCGTCGTTCCAGTACCGGCTCTCGCAGGTGTGGTGGGCGGGGATCCGCGGCGAGCAGGCGCGCGACAGCGAGACGGATTTCCTCGTGGACGACGCGGGCGATCCGGTGCCCGGCAGGATCAGCCGGGGCTCGGTCAACGTCGCCTGGGCGCCCTCGGAGTTCTCGTTCGTGCGGCTCGAGTACAGCCACGCGGTCGCGGACGCCGGCAACGGCCTCGAGCCCAGCGACGACCGGATCCTGCTCCAGATGAGCTACACGATCGGCTTCCACCCCGCGCATGCGTACTGAGCGAGCCTTGCGCACCCGAACGAGCCCGCACACACGAGGACACGGAACCCGGGAGGTCTCCATGAAGTCGCTGATTCGTTGCCTGGCCGCGCTGGCGCTCGGCCTGCTGTGGTCCGCACCGGCCTTCGCCGACCTGAACGTCGCCACGTCGCTCACCGACCTGGCCTCGGTCGCCCAGATCGTCGGCGGGGGCCACGTGAAGGCCCAGAGCCTGTGCCGCGGGTACGAGGACCCGCATTTCGTTCCGGCGAAGCCGAGCCTCATGAAGGCGATCCAGCACGCCGACGTGTACGTCTCGACAGGCCTCGAGCTGGACACCGGCTGGCTGCCACTCGTGCTGCCGGGCAGCCGCAACCCGAAGATCCAGCCCGGCACGAAGGGGTTCGTGGATGCGTCCGAGGGCGTGACCGTGCTCGAGAAACCGACCGGAACGGTGAACCGGGCCGAAGGCGACGTGCACCCGCTGGGCAACCCGCACTACTACGGGGACCCGAAGGCGCTCGAGATCGTGGCCGACCATCTCGCCCGGGTGTTTTCCGACCTCGATCCCGCGAACGCCGCGGCCTACCAGGCCAACGCGAAGGCGTTCGACGAGCGGATGGAGTCCTCGCTGGCGAAGTGGGAGGCCCAGCTCGCACCGTACAAGGGCGCGACGATCGTTCCCTACCACAAGAACTTCGTCTACTTCGCCGACCGATTCGGCCTGAAGCTCTTCGGCACCGTCGAGCCGAAGCCGGGCATCCCGCCGTCGCCCCGCCAGATCAACGACCTCGTCGAGTCGATGAAGAAGGCGAACGTCAAGGTGGTGGTGTACCAGCCCTACTACAACGCCGAGGCCTGCCGGCAGGTCGCGCAGCGGGCCGGCGGCGTGGCCGTCGAGGTTCCGCTCGAGGCGGGCGGGCTGCCGAACACCGACGACGTGTTCTCGAAGTTCGACGTGATGGTGTCGGACATCGCCGCGGCGCTGGCGAAGACCGGAGGCCGGTGATGGGCTTCTTCTCGGTGATGGCCCTGCCGATGCTGGCCTGCCTGCTGCTCGTCCTGATCCTGCCCGCGCTGGGGCGGCACGTGCTCGCGCGCGGGGTCATCTTCGTCGACCTTGCGCTGGCGCAGATCGCGGCGCTCGGCCAGAGCGTCGCGTTCCTGCTGGGCGCCGAACCGCACGACCCGAGCATGTACTACTGGGCGTTCGGCTTCACGCTGCTCGGCGCCGCGCTGTTCAGCTTCCTGTGGGACCGGGAACACTCGGTCCTGCAGGAGGCCTTCATCGGCATCTCGTTCGCGCTCGCCACGGCGGCGACGCTGCTGCTGCTTTCGAACGCGCCGCACGGGGCCGAGCACGTGAGCGGCGCGCTGAGCGGTGAGGCGCTCGGCTGGGTCACGTGGCGGGACATCGTCGTGATGGTCACGGTCGACGCGCTCGCCGGACTCTTCCTGTTCCTCAACCGCCGCAAGCTCTCGCTCGCGTCCGAGGACCCGAAGCGCGCGCGGGCCCAGGGCCTGTCGGTCAAGAAGTGGGACTTCTTCTTCTACGCTGCGTTCGGCATGGTCGTGACCACGTCGGTCAAGGTCGCCGGCGTGCTCGCCGTGTTCTCGTACCTCATCGTTCCGGTCGTGTGCGCGACGCTGCTGGGGCGGAAGGGCTCCGGGCGGCTCTACTGGGCGTGGGCGATCGGCCTCGTGGTCTCGGGGATCGGAGCGGCCCTGTCGTACTACCGCGACTGGCCCATGGGCGGCACGATCGTGTGCCTGTTCGGCCTGAGCGTGGCGGTGATCTCGCTCTCGGTCCGCATGCGCTACGTCGACGACAAGGGCACGGGCGAAGGTCCTCCGAAGGAGGAGATCAGCTTCGCGCACGACCGGTGAGCGACGTGGGAGGACGATCCCGACACCGGGCGCTCGCCGCGCTCGCGCTGGCCGGGCTGCTCGCGGGCGCGTCCGCCGCGCGCGCCACTCCGGACTCCACGACCGCGGCCGCCCGCGCGCCCGACACGACGCGCGTCTACCTGCTGCCCGGCGTCGAGGTGTGGGACACGCACCCCGGCGCACTCGGGCCGCGGGCCACCGCGTCCGAGGGCTGGGTCAGGCCCGAACAGGTCGCGATCCGGCCGCTCCTTCGCGTCGGGGACGTGCTCGAGAGCGTGCCCGGGCTGCTGGTCAGCCAGCACAGCGGCGAGGGCAAGGCGAACCAGTACTACCTTCGCGGCTTCAATCTCGACCACGGGACCGACTTCGCGACGTCCGTCGATGGCGTTCCCGTGAACATGCCGTCGCACGCCCACGGCCAGGGCTACACGGACCTCAACTTCCTGCTGCCCGAGTTGATCGGCGGGGTGCTCTACCGCAAGGGCCCGTACTCGGTCGAGGACGGGGACTTCTCCAGCGCGGGCTCCGCGCACATCGCCTACCGGGACACGCTGCCGCGCCCGCTGCTGTCGCTCACCGCCGGCGACGACGGCTATCGCCGGGCCTTCGCGGCGGCCTCGACGCCGGTCGGGCCCGGGCGCGCGCTCGGCGCGCTCGAGCGCGTGCACGACGACGGGCCCTGGGCGCACCCGGACGGCTACCGGAAGACGAGCGGGCTTGTCCGCTACGGCCAGGGCGGGGCGGAACGCGGCGTGAGCGTCACGGCGACGGGCTACGACGGGCGCTGGAACTCGACCGACCAGGTCCCGGCGAGGGCCGTGGCATCGGGACGGCTGTCGCGATTCGGCACCGTGGATCCGACGGACGGCGGGCGGTCGTCGCGCTGGGCCCTCTCGTCCGAGTTCCACGACGTCACCGACGAGAGCGTGACGCGCGTGAGCGCGTACGTGCTGGCCTACCGGCTCGACCTGTTCTCGGACTTCACCTACTTCCTTTCCGACTCCGTCCACGGCGACCAGATCGAGCAGGCCGACGACCGGATCGTCGCGGGGCTCGGCTTCCGGCACACGTTCGTGGACCGTTCGGGCGGGGCCGAGGCGCGCCAGACCATCGGCGTGGACGTGCGCCACGACCGGATCGGTCACCTGGGGCTCTACCGGACGGAGGCCCGCCGGCGCCTCTCGACGATCCGCGAGGACCACGTGCTCGAATCCAGCGTGGCGCCGTTCGTCCAGAGCGACACGCAGTGGCTGCCGTTCCTGCGCACGGTGCTCGGCGTGCGCGCCGAGCTGCACCGCTTCAGCGTCGCGTCCGGCTACGCGCCGTACTCGGGCTCGGGCGTCGAGGAGATGGTCTCGCCCAAGGCTTCGGTGGTGCTGGGGCCGTGGAGCGGTCTCGAGCTGTTCGTGAACGGCGGGCACGGGTTCCACTCAAGCGACGCGCGCGGCGCGCGCTTCGACGCGAGCGGGAGCACCAACGCCTCCGCCGCGGAGCTTCGCGAGGCCGCGGACCATTTCCCGATTCCCGGCGCCCCGCCCATCGGCCGCAGCCCGCTGCTGGTGCGCACGCGCGGCGCGGAAGTCGGCGCGCGACTGGACGGAGGACCGCGCGGTTCCGTCTCCGCGACGCTCTGGGGCCTCGACATCGACGCGGAGAACGTGTTCCTCGGCGACGCCGGCTTCTCCTCGCCGAGCCGGCCGAGCCGCCGGGTCGGAATCGAGCTCACCGGCGAGGCGCGGCTCTGGCGCCGGCTGCGCGTGAGCGGCGACTACGCCCGCTCTCGCGCGCGCTTCCGCGACCACGATCCCGCGGGGGACCTGATTCCGGGCGCCGTGGACGGCGTGGCCACGGCCAACGCGGAGTACACCTCGCCCGCCGGTGCGTTCGGGGCGCTGCGCCTGCGGTACTTCGGACCCCGTCCGCTCGTCGAGGACGGCTCGGCGCGCTCGCCCGTCTCGACGACGCTCGACGCCGAGCTCGGGCGCCGTGCGGCGGGGCCGTGGAGCGTCGTGCTGCAGGTGTTCAACGTTCTCGACGCCGAGGCGAGCGACATCGACTACTTCTACGTCTCGCGCCTGCCCGGGGAGCCCGTGGAGGGCGTTCCCGATCTGCACTTCCATCCGCAGGCGCCGCGGAGCTTCCGGATCGTCGTCTCGACGGGCCCGCGTCCCTGACGGATCGGGGCCGCGCCGGGGGCCGCGCCATTTCCGTCTGGAGCGCGCCGGGGCCGCCGGGATACCCTGCCGCGTCCCGTCCCCTCCATCCTCCGCGGAGACCCCGATGGCCCTCGTTCCCGGCGCGCGCGTCGGCCCGTACGAAGTGACGTCGGCGCTCGGCGCAGGCGGCATGGGCGAGGTGTGGCGCGCGCGCGACCCGCGCCTCGGGCGCGACGTCGCGATCAAGGTGCTGCCGGCCGCGCTCGCGAACGACCCCGAGCGGCGGGCGCGCTTCGAGCGCGAGGGCCGCGTGCTCGCTTCGCTCAACCATCCGCACGTCGCTGCCGTGCTGGGACTCGAGGACGCGGACGGCGCGCCGGCGCTGGTCATGGAGCTGGTCGAGGGCGAGACGCTCGCCGAACACCTGTCGCGCCATGGCGCCTTCGCTCCCGCGGAGGCGCTCGCGATCGCCCGCCAGGTCGCCGAGGCCCTGGAGTACGCGCACGAGCGCGGGATCGTTCACCGCGACCTCAAGCCCGCGAACGTGAAGCGCACGCCCGACGGGACCGTCAAGGTGCTCGACTTCGGGCTCGCCAAGGCGCTCGCGCCCGACGAAGCCGGCGCCTCCTCGCCGCAGGTCACGCAATCGCCGACCATGAGCGTGGGCACGCAGACGGGCGTGCTGCTGGGGACGGCGGCGTACATGGCCCCGGAGCAGGCGCGCGGCAAGCCGGTCGACAAGCGCGCCGACATCTGGGCGTTCGGCGTGCTCGTGTTCGAGCTGCTGACGGGCCGGCAGCTGTTCGCGGGCGAGACGGTGAGCGACACGATCGCGCGCATCCTGGAGCGCGAGCCGGACTGGGACGCGCTGCCCGCGCGCACGCCCGCACGGCTGCGCGAGCTGCTCGGGCGCTGCCTCGTCAAGGACGTGAAGCAGCGCCTGCGCGACATGGGCGACGCGCGGCTCGAGGTCGAGGCGGCGATGGCCGACCTGGCGGCGGGCCGCGTCCCGGCGGCCGCGGCGCCGGCGCGCCCGGCGTGGCCGTGGGCCGCCGCGGCCGTGCTGCTCGTCGTGGCCGCGCTCGTCGCGGGCTGGGCGCTGCGC
>CAZIXL010000095.1:0-8365 GCA_964542885.1 uncultured bacterium | reverse complement strand
CGCGCCGCGCGATCTCGGCGCGCGAGATCGTGCGCTCGTGCCAGATCAGGCGCAGGACGGAGTCGGCCAGGGGCCGGTTCCGCACCGCCTCGCCGCTCGCTTCGGCCCGGCGGGCCGTGCCGGCGCGGCGGGACATCGTCGGGGTACGTCGGGACACGGGGCCTCCGGACCTGCGCTGCTAGTGGTGGAAGTACACGTTGTCGACGTACGCCGTGCCCGGGTCCCCCGACAGCACGAGCTGCGCGAGGTGCGCGCGGCTCGTCAGCCCCGTGAACGAGGAGAGCGGGATCTCGAGGCTGCTCCACGAGCCCGGCGTGAAGGCCGGCGTGCTCGCGGGCGTGAACGTGAGCTCGAACTGGGAGTCGTCGCCGCCACCGTACGCGCCGTTGGCACCGAAGTCGACCAGCTTCACCTTGAAGTTGGTGCCGCGGGCCGTCCACACGTCGAGGTGGAAGTGGGTCATGGCCGTGGCGTCGATCTCGTGGGTGACGAACTCGATGCCCGCGTACGAGAGCGCCGAGTACCGCTTGGCCGCGTTCCCTGCGATCAGCACGTCCTCGACGTTGGCCACGTCCCAGCTGGCCGACCAGGTGTCGACGGGGACGTTCGTGTAGGCGTTGCTGAAGAGCGAGATCACGTCGGCGGCCGGGACGGTGGGCGTCGGGGCCGCCTGCACCGGGGCGGCGTTCGGCGTGACCGTGAGCGTGCCCGTCGCCGCGATCTCGCCGAGCGTCGCCGTGACCGTCGCCGAGCCCAGGCCCACCGCGCGCACGGTGCCCTCGCCGCCCACGACCACCGAGTCGGCCGAGGAGTGGAACGTGAAGTAGCCCGGCATGCAGTCCACGAGCACGTTCGTGCCGCCGACGGCGAACACCACCCGCGTGCCCGTGATCGTCGCGTACGAGCCCACGTCGGGCGAGATCGTCTGCGTCGGGATCGACGGGCGCGGATTCGTCACGTCGAGCAGGTTCTCGAAGCGGACGTCGTCGAACCAGACCGTGGCGCCGGCGCCCGCCTCGGGGCCTTCGGCGAAGAAGAACAGGCCCTTCTCGTCCGTGAGCCGCGACGGCAGCGGGATCGGAATCACGTAGCGCTGCCAGTCGGTGGTCATCGCCAGCGCCGAGCGGCTGGCCGTGTACTTCGACGTGCCGGTGTTGTCGTTCCCGAGGCCGGCCACGTCGAACGTGATCGCGTGGCTCGCCTTGGCCCAGAAGGTGACCGCGTTGTAACCCGACAGGTCGCGGGCCCGGTTGGTGGTGAATGCCCCGCCTGCGTACGTCCCGCTGGTGGACCCCGAGGGCGGCACCGTGATGCGCAGCGACGCCGTGCCGTTCACCGACTCGGTCGAGTCGATCGCGATCGCGTCGACCTTCGAACCGGCGAACGCCTGGAAATCCACGTAGGCCCCGAACGTGTCGTCGAAGACGACCGGGTCCTTGATCTTCGGGGCCACGATGCCGGTGTGCTTCGCACAGCCGGCGAGCGCGAGCAGCACGGCCGCCGCGACCGCCGCGGCCGGGATTCTTGCCACCATGGAACGCCTCCGGTGCGGGCCCTCCGGGCCCGCGATCGTGTCGCTTCCGTTGCGAACTAGCGGGCCAGGACCATGCTCCGGGTCACGCGCCCGGCCGCCGTCTGCAGCACGCCGTGGTACACGCCCGCCGGGGCGATCCGGCCGTCCGCGGTGCGGCCGTCCCACACGACCGAGTGCGGGCCCGAGTCGGCCACGCCGTGGAACAGCGTCGCCACGCGGCGGCCCGTCACGTCGAACACGCTCACGTCGGCCGCGCCGGACTGCGCGAGCGACCAGTCGAGGCGCGTGGCGCCGTGGAACGGGTTCGGCGAGTTCGGGCGCAGGTCGAGCACCATGGGACGGATCCCGTCGCCGACGCCGGTCGTGTGCTGCTGGAAGACCACGTTGTCGTAGATGACGCCCGAGGCGATGTAGTTGGTCGCCCGGTTCGCGAAGCCGATCTGCAGCAGCTGCCCGACGAGGCCGGCGCCGATGTTGATCGAGATCGTGTACGTGTTCCAGGTCGAGGGGATCGCGGTCATGTCGATCGGGAGGTAGTTCGTCGTCTGGTAGCCGTTGTTGGGGTCGAGCGTCTTGATGAACGCCGTGGCCGTGGACGGCGAGACCAGGTTGCCGAGCTTGGCGTCGAACTGGAACGTCCACGACGTGCCCGCGTCACCGGCGCCGATCGTCATCTCGCGGTAGACGTTCGACTCGATGATGTTGCCCACCGCGTGGTCGGCGTTGTTGTAGTCGCTGTAGACGCTCAGCTGCTGCACGCCCTGGTCCGGGCCGCCCTGGCCCGTGTCGATGTCCGAAAACGCGCTGCCGCCGTTCGGCGCCGGGAACGGGCCGTAGCCGTAGAGGTAGGTCGTGCCGTTGGGCTGGAAGACGTTGCCGTAGACGAGCCAGCCCGCGTTCCCGAGGGCGTTCGGGTCGGCGATGGCGAGGCTCTCGAAGCTCTCGACGTAGGGGGCCAGCGCGGCGTGGCTGGCGATGGGGGCGGCGACCAGCAGAAGGGCCGCGGCGAAGACCGTACGCGCTCGAACGAACATGGACGTGACCTCCCGTGGAGTCGGCTGCGAATGGAGTGGGGTGGGAGCGGCCGAGGCCGGAATCCTCCTTGAGCCCTGCGGGAATCCTATCTATGTTCGGTCGCCGAACAAAGTGATTTCTTGGGGCTCCGGCGACGCCCGGCGCGGGCGCTTCGCCGGTCGGGACGGACCTTTCGGACCGCCCCGGGCAGTGCGACCCGCGGCCGAGGCGCGAATCCACCGCGCTCGTCCGGAACGCGTGGCCGCGACGACCGCGACCGCTTGCGGCGCGCGCGGTTGGGCGGCAATCTTGGCCGCAATCGTGCCCGCCAGGGACGTTGGGGCGGCCGCAGGGCCGAGCGGGGTGAGGGAGGAGGAAACGCATGTCCTGGAGTGTCCCGGGCGCGCCGTTCGCCGCGCCCGTACTCGCGATCGCCGTGTTCGTCGCCGGCTGCTCACCGGGCGGGGGCGCCGCGCAGGGGCCGGGTGGACGCGGGCCGCAGGTGATCCCGGTGGCCGCGGAGCCGGCGGGGCCGCACGACCTCGCGCGCTCGGTCACGGTCACGGGCCCGGTCGAGCCGCTGCGCACCGTGTCGGTGAACGCGCTGGCCGCGGGCACCGTGACGCGCGTCTTCGTCGAAGAGGGCCGCCGCGTCGAGCCGGGCCAGTTGCTCGCCGAACTCGACGCGCGCGAACTCGAGGCGCAGTCCGCGCGGGCGCAGGCGGTGCTCGCCACCGCGCAGGCCGAGTACCGGCGCACCGAGCAGCTGCGGGCGAAGGACATCGTCTCGGAAGCGGACCTCGAGGCCGCGCGGTCCGCGTACGAGGCGGCCCGCGCCGACGCCGACCTGTGGCGCACGCGCGTCGGGTTCACGCGCATCACCTCGCCGGTCGCGGGCACGGTGACGGCCAAGTACGTCGAGCAGGGCGGCGCGGTCACGGCGAACACGAAGATGTTCGACGTCGCCGAGGACGCGCAGCGGGTGGTGCGCGTCCAGGTGTCCGAGATGGACGTCGTGCGGCTGGCCCCGGGCAGCCCGGTCGCGGTGCACCTCGACGCGTATCCCGGCGCCCGCGTCGAGGCGCGCATCCGGCGCATCTTCCCGAGCGCCGACCCCGCGAGCCGGCTCGTCCCCGTCGAGGTCGTGCTCGGGCGCGCGCCCGCCGGCGTGGTGCCGAAGCCGGGCTTCCTCGCGCGGGTCGAGTTCGCGATCGAGCAGCGGCGCGGCGTGCTGGCCGTCCCTGCCGCCGCCGTGGGCGTGCTCGACGGCGAGACCTTCGTCTACGTGGTGGACGCCGACACGCTCCTGCGCCGGCCCGTCGAGACCGGGCTCACCGCCTCGGGCTGGATCGAGGTCACCCGCGGGCTCGAGCAGGGCGAGCGCGTGGTGAGTTCGGGGCACTCGAACCTGCGCCCCGGGCTGGCCGTGAAGATCAGCGAGGACCGGCTGTGAACGGGGACCGCCACGAGGCCCCGCGCCGCTACGGCGGGCTCGCCAGCCTGTCGATCCGCCGGCCGATCGGCGTGCTCGCCGCGGCCTCGGTCATCGTCGTCGTGGGCCTCTTCGACCTGGGCCAGCTCTCGCTGGACCTGCTGCCGCAGATCATCTACCCGCAGATCCGCGCGCGCATGGACTACCCGGGCGTCGCGCCCGAGGTGATGGAGGAGCAGGTCGCGAAGGTGCTCGAGACGAGCCTGGCGACCACCGAGAACGTCACCGAGCTCGAGACCGAGATCTCCGAGGGGCAGGCCGACGTCAGCCTGCACTTCGACTACGGCACGAACGTCGACTTCGCGCTGCAGGACGCATCGAAGAACCTGGACCGCGCCCGCTCGCGGCTGCCGGTCGAGGCGGACCCGCCGGCGATCTTCAAGTTCGACCCGTCGCAGATGCCGGTCTACGAGGTGGGCTTCAGCTCGCCCACGCGCGATCCCGTGGCGCTGCGCAACTGGGTGGACCAGCGGCTCCAGCCGCAACTGCTCACGGTGAAGGGCGTCGCCGCCGTCGACGTGTCGGGCGGCCTCGTGCGCGAGATCCGCGTGACCCTCGACCAGGAGCGCCTGCGCTCGTACGGCCTCGCGCTGTCCGACGTGCTCGCGCGGATCCGCGCCGAGAACCAGGACGTGGCGGTCGGCAACATCACCTCGCCGACGTTCGAGATCGTCGGCAAGACGAACGGCAAGTTCAGCTCGGTCGACGACATCCGCAACGTGCTGCTGACCGTGCCCGGCAGCCGCCAGCGCATCCCGCTCTCCGAGATCGCCGACGTCACCGACACCCACCAGGAGCAGCGGCTGTGGGCGCGGCTCGACGGCGTGCCCGCGGTCAAGGTGTCGGTGCGCAAACAGCCCGACGCGAACACGGTCACCGTCGCCGATGGCGTCGCCCGGCGGCTGAAGCAGCTGCAGGGCTCGCGCTTCCTGCCGCCCGACATCCGCTACGAGGTCGTGGCCGACCAGTCGTTCTTCATCCGCAACGCGGTGCGGGGCGTGCTGAGCGCGGCGCTCATGGGCGCCGTGCTCGCGATGCTGGTCGTGCTGCTGTTCCTCGGCAGCCTGCGCAAGACGTTCGTGATCGGGCTCTCGATCCCGCTCGCGGTGCTCGCCACCTTCATGCTCATGGGCATCAGCGGCCTCACGCTGAACATCATGAGCCTCGGCGGGCTCGCGCTCGGCGTGGGCATGCTGGTCGACAACGCGATCGTGATGATCGAGAACATCTACCGCCACCGGCAGGAGGGCACCGCCGACGCGATCGAGGCGGCGCATGCCGGCGCGGCCGAGGTGTCGTCCGCCGTCATCGCCTCGACGCTCACGAACCTGGCCGCGGTCGTGCCGTTCCTGCTCATCAGCGGCCTCGCGGCGCTCATCTTCCGCGAGCTCATCCTGACGATCTCGTTCGCGATCGTCGCCTCGCTGGCGGTGGCGCTCACGCTGGCGCCCATGCTGTCGGCGCAGCTCGCCAAGGTCCAGCGCACGAGCGGCCTCGAGCGCTCCCGCGTCGTCACCGGCTTCGACGCCCAGCTCGGCCGCTTCACGCGGTTCTACCGCCGCCTCGCCGAACGCGCCGTGCGCCGGCGGTGGTGGGTGCTCGTGGGCTCGTTCGCGGCGCTGGCGCTGGTGCTCGCGTTCACGGGCCGGCTCGGCTACGAGTTCCTGCCGACGGTGGACGACGGCAACGTGAGCGTGTTCGTGCGCATGCCGCCCGGCACCGCGCCCGAGAAGACCAACCTGGTCTGCCTGCAGCTCGAGGCCGCGGTGAAGCAGATGCCGTACGTGCAGCACGTCTTCACCACGGCGGGCGGCTTCTTCTTCGGCGGCTCCACCGCCGCGCGCGGCGGGCGCGGCTCGCTGTCGATCCAGCTGGTCTCGGCGGGCAAGCGCCGCGACATGCCGGCCGAGAAGTGGGTGGACCTCATGCGCCGGCGGGTCGCCGAGCTGGGCATTCCCGGCGCGCAGGTCATGGTGCGCCCGCCGCGCATCCGCGGGCTGCGCACGAACGCGGCGGGCAGCGACGTGGCCGTGTCGGTGCAGGGCGACGACCTGGGCGAGCTGCAGCGGCTGGCGAACGAGGTGCAGCGCCGCCTGCGCGGCGTGCGCGGGCTGACCGGCGTGGAGTCCTCGACCGAGGAGGCCAGCCCGCAGCTGTCGGTCGAGATCGACCGGCAGCGCACGGCCGACCTGGACCTCGACGCGCTCACGGTGGGACAGACGCTGCGCACCGCGATCGACGGTTCGGTCGTGACGCGCTTCACCGACGGCAACAACGAGTACGACGTGCGCGTGCGGCTGCCGCGCGACCGTTCGACGAGCCCCGAGGACCTGGGCGGCATCGCCATGTTCCCCGGGCGCGACCAGCCCGTGTACCTGCGCGACATCGCCGCGGTGCGCCTGCAGACCGGGCCCACCTCGATCCTGCGCATCAACCAGAACCGGCAGATCCGCGTCACCGGCGACGTGGACGACGCGGTGTCGAACGTGGGCGGCGTCATGCGCGGCGTGCGCGCGGCGCTCGCCGACCTGCCGCTGCCCGAGGGCTACGCGCTCCTCTACGGCGGCGAGGAGGAGGCGGCGAAGGAGAACCAGCGCAACCTGGCGATCGTCACGCTGCTCGCGGTCTTCCTCGTGTTCGTCGTGATGGCGATCCAGTACGAGAGCGTGACCGATCCGCTGGCCATCCTGTTCTCGATCCCGCTCGCGCTGGTCGGCGTGGGCCTGGCGCTGCTCGTGACCGGCACGCCCATGAGCGCGCCCGTGCTGCTCGGTGTGATCCTGCTGGCCGGCATCGTGGTGAACAACGCGATCCTGCTCGTCGAGTACGTCGAGATCGCGCGGCGCGAGAAGGGCCTGTCGCTCGAGCAGGCCGTGGTCGAGGCCGGCGCTGTCCGGCTGCGCCCGATCCTCATGACCACGGGCACCACCGTGCTCGGCATGCTGCCGCTCGCGCTCGGGCTGGAGGAGGGCTCCGAGATGATGCAGCCGCTCGCCATCACGGTCGTCGGCGGGCTCACCGTGTCGACGCTGCTCACGCTGGTCGTGGTGCCGTGCGCCTACCTCGCCGTGCACGCGATCGCCGGCTGGCTGCGCCGCGTCGTGGTGGGCGGCCCGCGCCACGAGCCCGCGACGGGACCCGCAGGGGCGCACGGAGGCGGGGGGGAATAAGCAGAGCGGCGGAAGGTCCGAGGGGTCGGGCCCTTCCGCCGGGTCTCTCCGCCAGGGAGTGCCGAGCCGCTTTCCCACGTGCGGGTCGCCTCGCGACGGTGCTATCGTTCGAGGCGACAACGGGCACCGATGGCCCCACAGAATGAGCGTCGCGCGGCCGGCCGGGTGAAAGCCGGGTTTCCCCCGAAAACCGGGTCCGGACGGACCGCGCGACCTTTTCCTGCGAGACCCGGCGCCTGCGGCCGAGGCCGCCCTCGACGGGACTCCACCAGTATCAACGTCAGCGGGCGCCGAACCGGTCGCGGAATTTTTCACGACGAGGGGGCGACGGGGATTCCGGGCCCGGAAGGCGCGGTGTCCCTGCCGGATGCGGCGCACCGGAAGTGGGTCCGCCGACGCCCTGCTGGAGGCGGATCGGCCGTGGCCACGCAGGATTCCCGGGACGCGATGGATTCGACGCTGGCGCTGGTGACGCGCGCCCGCGAGGGGGACCGGCGCGCCCTCGAGATGCTCGCCGCCCGATGCCTCGACGACCTCACGCGCTACGCGCACGGACGACTGCCGGCGGACTCCCGGGGCCTCGCCGACACCTGCGACCTCGTGCAGGTCGCGATCACGCGCACCCTGCAGCACCTCGATGCGTTCGATCCCCGGTATCCCGGCGCCCTGCTCGCGTACATGCGGAAGGCCGTGCTCAACCTGGTCCGGGACGAGGTCCGGCGGGCCCGGCGCCGCCCGGCGGGCGACCCGATCGACGACGACCTGCCCGATGCCGCGCCCGACCCGCTCCAGCAGGCGATCACCCGCGAGCGCATCGAGCGCTACGAGACCGCGCTCTCCGAGATGCCGCTCGAGCAGCAGCGCGCCATCGTGCTCTGCCTCGAGTTCGACTACTCCTGGGCGCAGATCGCCCGTGACCTGGGCCGGCCCTCCCCGGAGGCGGCCCGCTCGTTCGTGAACCGCGCCGTGCGGGACCTGGCGCACCGGCTGGCGAAGTCGGCGGCGCCGTGAACCGGCCGCCCGACGAGCCGCCGTCGGACCTCGAACGCTTCGCCGACGCGATCGCCGGGGGTGAGGACGTCGAGTGGGAGGCGGCGAAGAAAGCCGGCGCCGATCCCGAAACGCTCGAAGCGCTGCGGCTGATCCACGACGTTT
>CAZIXL010000094.1:0-8379 GCA_964542885.1 uncultured bacterium | reverse complement strand
GCGCGCATGGAGATCGTGCCGTTCCTCACGCTCGCGCCCGAGTTCCTGGGCGAGATCGTGAAGCTCAAGCTGCGCAAGATCGAGGCGCGGCTCAAGGACAGCCACCGCATGGGCCTCGACCTGGACCCGAGGATGATCGACGTGATCACCCGCCGGTGCACCGAGGTCGAGACGGGCGCACGCAACATCGACCACATCATCACCCAGACGCTGCTGCCGATGCTGTCCACCGCGCTGCTGGAGCGCATGGCGCAGGGGCCCTTGCCGCCCGCGGTCCGCATGACCGTCGCCGACGACGAAAGCTTCCGACTCGAGTTCCTCGAGGAGGGGATCCAGGGGGCCTGACATGCCGGAGAACGAGATCTTCACCCTCGAGATCGATGGCCTGAGCAGCGAGATCCACCTGCTCTCGTTCCATGGCAGCGAGGGCCTGTCGCAGCTCTTCGACTACCACGTCGAGATCGCGAGCCCGGATGCGGACATCGACCTCGACGCGGTGATCGGCAAGCCGGCGCTCGTGACGATCGAAGCCGACGACGAGCCGCGCTACGTGCACGGGATCGTCTCGCGCTTCGAGATGACCGGCTCCGGGCCCGAGTACACGCACTACGGCGCCTCGATCGTGCCCGCGTTCTGGACGCTGGGGCTGCGGCAGGACAGCTGCATCTTCCAGGCGAAGAGCACGCCCCAGATCCTGAAGCAGGTGCTCGAGGAGGACGGGCTGGCCGAGGGCTCGGACTTCCGGATCTCGGCGCAGGGCAGCTACCCGCCGCGCGAGTACTGCGTGCAGTACCGCGAGACCGACTTCGCCTTCATCTCGCGGCTGATGGAGGAGGACGGGCTCTTCTACTTCTTCGAGCACACCGACGCGGGGCACAAGCTGGTGATCGCCGACGCCGTCGGCGCCTACGCGGCGATCCCGGGCGACACCACGATCCCGTTCCGGCACGGCGGGACCGGGCTCACGTCGGAGCACGCCGAGGTCCGCAACCTGCGCTTCTCGCGCTCCATGCAGTCGGGCAAGGTCGAGCTGCGGGCGTTCAACTTCCAGAAGACCGAGCTCGACCTGAAGCAGCAGGCCGAGGGGGACGCCGAGACCGACCTCGAGCACTACGACTACGCCGGCCGCTACGAAGAGGGCGACGTCGGGGCCGCGCGCACGCAGGTGCGCCTGCAGGCGCTGCGCACGCGCTACAAGGTGCTGAGCGGCGAAAGCAACTGCCGCCACCTCGCGCCCGGCTACAAGTTCAGCGTCGCGGAGCACCCGCGGGACAGCCTGAACGCGGAGTACGTGGTGATGCGCGTGAGCCACTCCGGCTCGCACACCGGCTCGAGCCGCGGCGAGTCCTACCGCAACTCCTTCGACGCGATCCCGTCCGACACCCTGTACCGCGCACCGCAGATCACCCCGCGCGGCCTGGTCGACGGCCCGCAGACGGCGATGGTCACCGGCCCGTCCGGCGAGGAGATCTACTGCGACGCGCACGGGCGCGTGAAGGTCCAGTTCCACTGGGACCGCATCGGCGCGAAGGACGACAAGAGCTCGTGCTGGGTGCGCGTGAGCCAGGCCTGGGCCGGCGGCGCCTACGGCGCCATGGCCATCCCGCGCATCGGCCACGAGGTGCTCGTGGACTTCCTGCAGGGCGACCCGGACCAGCCGATCATCGTCGGCCGCGTCTACAACGGCACGAGCCCGCACGGCTACGACCTGCCGGCCGACAAGACGAAGACCTCGATCCGCTCGAACAGCTCGCCGGGTGGCGGGGGCTTCAACGAGATCCGTTTCGAGGACGCCGCCGGCAGCGAGGAGGTGTTCCTGCACGCGCAGAAGGACTGGAACATCGTCGTGCTGAACGACCGCACCCAGAGCATCGGGCACGACCACGCCCACCAGGTCGGGCACGACGAGACCATGGAGGTCAAGAACGACCGCAAGCGCACGGTCGGCGCGAACGAGACGATCGAGGTCGCCGCCAACGAGACCGTCACGATCGGCGGCGACCGCAGCGATTCCGTGAAGGGCAACCACGCCGAGGAGATCGGCGGCAACCGCACGCTGGCGGTGAAGGGCGACGACTCCACCGAGGTCTCGGGCAAGCGCGACACCTCGATCGGGGGCAACGAGTCGGTGTCGGTCGGCGGCAACCAGAACGTCGCCGTGAAGGGCAACCAGGCCGTCACGATCAGCGGCAACGACGACCTGACCGTGAGCGGCAACTGGAGCAGCGACGTCAACGGGAACGCCAGCCACAAGGTGGCCGGCAACGCCTCCGACGACGTGTCGGGCGACATCAAGGTGAAGTCCGGCGGCAAGATCACGATCGAGGGCAGCAGCGAGATCCTGCTCAAGGCCGGAGGCTCGCAGATCAAGATCGACGGCGGCGGCGTCACGATCAAGGGATCCGACATCAAGCTCGACGCCAGCGGCAACGTGAAGATCGCCGGCTCGGCGATCGCGCAGAACTGAAGTCTCCGGAGGCCCCGCGCATGTTCGCGATCACGAACGCCACCCGCCACGCCGCCACCGCGATCGTCCTGTCCGACGCGGACGGGCACGACGTGGTCGTGGCCGTGGCCAAGGCCACGTTCGTGCTCGCGCGCGGCCACCGGCTGGAGCTGTCGGAGTTGCCGACGCCCCTCGTGCGCGCGGACGAGTACCGCGACGAGCCGGGCCGGTCGAGCCTGGCGGCGGCGTCCGAGTTCGCGTTCACCAAGCCGCGCGCCGACGTGGTCGTGCTGGGCAGCGCGCACGCCCCGGGCGGCAAGCCCGTGACCTCGATGACGGTGTCGGTCCGCGTCGGGCGGCTGGCCGCGAAGCTCGACGTGACGGGCGACCGCGTGTGGAAGAAGGGGCTGATCGGCGTCTCGCCGGGCCGGCCGGAGCGCTTCACCGAGATGCCGCTCACCTGGGAGCGCGCCTATGGCGGCGCCTGCCCCGCGAAGGACGGCGAGGGCGAGGTGCGCTTCGGCGCGAACCCCGTGGGCCGCGGTTTCTGGCTGTCCGACAAGGACGCCGCGGACCAGCCGTTGCCGAACCTCGAGTGGCCCGGCGACGCGGTGAAGAAGCTCGCCGACCGTCCGGCGCCCGCCGCGTTCGCGTTCGTCTCGCCCGACTGGGACGCGCGCGCCGCGTTCGCGGGCACGTACGACGCGCGCTGGGAGCGCGAACGCATGCCGCTCCTGCCCGCCGACTTCGACCCGCGCTTCTTCAACGTCGCGCCGCCCGCGCTGCAGGCGCCGGGGTTCCTCGAGGGCGGCGAGCCCGTGCAGCTCGAGGGCCTGCATCCCGACGGCCCGCGCGCGTTCGAGCTGCCGCACGACCGGGTCTCGGTGGACCTGCTCACCCCGGGCGAGCGCGTGGAGACGCACGCGGCCGTCCTCGACACCGTGGTCGTGGACGCGGGCGCCGGCCTCGTCCAGCTCACGTGGCGCGCGTGCGTGCGCGCCCCCGATCCGCTCACGCGGCTGCAGCACGTGCGCATCCGCAGCGAGCGGCACCCGGCCCCCGAGGCCGAGGCCGAACCCGCCGGCGCGGGAGTGGGCCGTGGCTGACGCGGGCGGGATCGTCGTGACCGGGGCGGGCGCGCTCACCGCGCTCGGCCAGCGCGAGCAGGGCTGGGCCGCCATGCGCGCCGGCCTCGCGCGCATCGAGGAGCGCGAGGACTTCCACCTGCTCGGGCCCGACGAGGAGTGGGACCTGCCCACGCCGCTGCGCGCCGCGCAGGCGCCGCTTCCCTGGGACGGTTCGCACGCGTGGGACCGGCTGGTCGAGCTGGTGCTGCCGGCCCTCGACGAGGCGCTGGAGAGCGCCTCGCTCCCGCGGCGCGAGTGGGCGTCGGTGCACCTCTCGCTGGCGCTGCGCGCGCCCGCGGGCAGCGCGAAGCCGGAGGACATGGGTCGCTACGTGCTCGAGCGCTCGTACACGGAAGGCGCGCTGCCCAGGCCGCGCGCGGCCGCCGTGCGCTTCGAAGGCCACGCGGCGGGCGCCGTCGGGATCGTCGACGCCGTGCGCGCGCTGCGCGCGGGCGAGCGCGCCTGCTGCGTCGTGGGCGGCGCCGAGACGTTCCTCGACCCCGACGCGCTCGGCGCCCTGGACCTGGCGTTCCGGCTGCGCAGCGAGCGCGCCGCCGACGGCTACCTGCCCGGCGAGGCGGCGGCGTTCGTCGTGCTGGAGACGGCCGCGCGCGCGGCCGAGCGCGGCGTGAAGCCGCTCGCCGCGATCGCCGGCTACGGCCTGGCCGACGAGCCGGATCCGCTGGGTTCGAAGACGCCGTGCGCGGCAGCCGGGCTGTCGGACGTCATCCGCCAGGTGTCGGCGCGCGCGGCGCGCGACGGCGACGCGATGGCGCCCGCGAACTGGGTGATGTCGGACCAGAACGGCGAACGCCACCGCGCGAAGGAGTGGGCGCTCGTGGTGAGCCGCCTGCACGAGCTGCTCGATCCCGCGTTCGAGCTGTGGCACCCGGCCGAGAACTTCGGCGACACCGGCCCCGCGTCGGTGCCGCTGCTGGCGGCGATGGCCGTCGAAACCATGCGCCGCGGGGCGGCGCCCGGGCGCGAGGCGCTGCTGGTCGCCTCCTCCGACGGACCCGCGCGCGCGGGGCTGCTGCTGCGCGCGCCGAACGGAAAGGACTGAGCCATGCCCGCGACCGTCGTCGTCAACATGCGCACCGTGGTGCACGCGAGCAGCAACGGCATCTGCACGGGCTTCCCGGACGTGTGCAAGACGCCCGCGCCCCCGGCGCCGCCCATCCCGATCCCGTACCCCAACATCGCCATGTCCTCGGACACGGCGTCGGGCAGCACGTCGGTCAAGTGCGACGGCAACCCCGTGATGCTGCAGAACTCGAACTTCCAGATGAGCACGGGTGACGAGGCGGGCAGCATCGGCGGGGTCGTGTCGAGCAAGATCAAGGGCAAGGCCGAGTTCCAGATGTACTCGTTCGACGTGAAGTTCGACGGCAAGAACGTGCCGCGCCTGCTCGACATCATGCTGCTCAACGACAAGAACACGCCGCCGTTCCCGCTTCTGCAGCCGCCGGCGGTGGTGGTGATGATGCCCGCGAACGAGAACGACCAGGACTCCGACCTGTCGGGCTTCGAGCAGCCCGACGGCGGGCAGGAAAAGGTGGGTTAGATGAAGAAGTACATCATCAACCTGCGCGACGACGAGCGGACGATCCACTCGAAGGCCACGATCAACAAGAAGGCCGAGCGGATGCTCTACTGGTTCCTCGAGCCCGACGGCGGGAACACGCCGCTCAAGTTCGTGCCCGCCCGCGACCGCGCGGGGTTCGGCTCGAGCGGGGCGCTCAAGTACAAGAAATCCACCGACAAGAACGGCGTCTGCGAGCACGACGAGTTCCGCATGTCCGCGTGCGGGCTCGACAAGTTCAAGGTGTCGGTGAGCCTCAAGAAGGACGGCTCGGGCAAGAAGACGAACGAGGACTACGAGGTCTGGCGCCGCGTCTACTTCTCGGTGCGCTACATGGACGCGAAGTTCCTGCTCACGTTCGGTCCGCTCCACGACGAGTACCACAAGCACGGCGTGTGGCCGGAGCAGATCGCGCCCGGCGGCGGCTCGGCGCGCATCCCGTACACGCACATCATCCAGTCGTACGAGAAGGGCTACGCCAACGTGCAGCCGGTGACACAGGATCGGCTCGAGGCGCGACTCGTGCTGGTCGACCGCGTGTGGCTGACCTACAAGCGCGAGTTCACGGTGCGCACCAAGCTGCGGACGTTCCGCGTGAACTCGTTCCCGAAGACGTCGAACCCCGAGACGACGGTGAACGACAACTGGATCGTGTGGCCGCTCGCGGGCTTCGGGACCGGCTCCGTGGGCGGCGTGGGCATCGGCGTGTACGACTTCACGCCGCACCTGACGCGCACCGGCGACCGCGAGGTGCGCGTGTCGATCCCCGACGGCACGCCGATGGCGACCGCGCTCGACGAGGCCGCGGGCCGCGGCAAGCTCGTCTACAAGTTCACGATCTGGTTCACCAAGATCCTGAACGGCTTCGCGCAGAGCACGACGGGCCGCATCGTGATCGCGAATCGCGGGCGGGCCGACACGCCGCGGGCGCTGGCGCCGCGGCAGGGGACGGCGATCCACGAGATGGGACACGGCCTCGGGATGGTGCCGGCGCAGATCCAGGAGTACAACGAGTTCAACGGCAACCCGATCGCGTCGCAACTCAAGACCAACCCGACGCACTACATGAACGGCGGCGGACACTGCAGCACCGGCGCGGGCGGCTCGTCGCCCAACTTCACCCAGGGCTCCTGCGTGATGTACCACGCCGGGTGGTCCGGGCGGCCGCTGGCGTTCTGCGCCTCGTGCGCGCCGCTGCTCAAGAAGCGGAACCTGAACCGGAACGACATGCTCTGGCCGACCCGCACCGGGAGCTGACGATGCACCCCGGGCGGGCCGGAGCCGCCGCCGCGCTGCTGGCCGCGCTCCTCGTGGGCGGCGGCTGCGGAGACGGGGGCGGGGCACGAACGGCCGGCGACGCGGCCGCGCGAAGGGACACGACGATGAGCGACGCAGCGTTCGACAAGCTGGAGCTGGACACCTTCGAGGCGTCGGCGGGCACGCCGAAGGTCGGCGACGACTTCGAGGGCATCGAGATCGCCATGCCGGCGAAGGTGCCGGTCGGCAGGCTCGGCCGCATCCCGCTGTGCGGCGTGTGGGCGTTCGACAACGCGACGCTGGCGAAGTTCCCGATCGTCGAGGACCACCTGGTGTTCCTCGCGCGCAACGTGCAGACGCACGAGACCGCGACGGGCCACTTCCGCGTGCACGAGGACCCGGCCGGCGGAGAGGACCTGAAGCCCGGCGCCGACGAGCCGCCGCCGGCGCCGAACACGACCGGCGAGCCGGTGATCGGCGACGAGGACATCACGACGCGCGGCTGGTTCAACTTCGACCTGGGCCGCGTGTGGAAGGTGCCCGCGAAGCCCGGGCGCTGGCGCGTGCACGTGGCGCTGCACGACGTGCAGTCCAACGAGGTCGAGTTCGAGGTGGTCAAGTGAGCGGTACGCTGCCCTGGTTCGAGCCCGCGGCCGACTCGCCGGCCATCGCCGACGGCGTCGCCGGGATCGAGCTGTCCGCCCCGGCCGTCGTGGCGTTCGGACGGCCCACGGTGCTGCCGGTCTCGGGCGTCTTCCAGATCGCCGAGAAGGACGCCGCGGAGCTGCCGCGCGAGGACCCGTTCGCGGCGCTCACGCTGCTCGTCGTGCAGGCCGGCTCGGCGCGCAGCATCGCGCTGCGTCCCGCGCGCTCGGCGGTGGGCCCCGAGACCCGCGCCGTGCCCCCCGGCATGCGCCGCGGCTGGTTCCAGGCCGACGCGTTCGGCCGCGAAGGCTTCGTGACCCGCCCCGGCCGCTACTTCGTTTCGGCGCACCTCGCGGGCCTGCGCTCGCGCGTCGCCGAGGTCCGCGTCGTCGAGGGATCCTGACACCGCCGCGCCGCGGCGAGAGAGGAGCGCATCCATGAACCCCGATCCCGTCACCGCCGCCTCCGGCGACCGCACGCGGCTCGCCACCGTGATCGAGCTGGCCGAGGGCGGCGACGCCGGCGTGGTCGTCCCCGGCGACCCGCCACTGCGCCTGGCGTGCGACGTGCTGCGCACCGCCGACCAGCCGTCGCTCACGCTGGCGATCGGGGCGCGCGTGCTGGTGCTGCTGCCGGCGCCGGGCGAGGGGCGCGGCATCGTGCTGGGCGTCGTCGGTCCCTACGAGTCGCCCAGGCCCGAGCCCGTGCCCGCGGCGCTGCGGCTCGAAGCCACCGACCGCGTCGAGCTCAGGTGCGGCGACAGCGCGCTGACGATGGACGCCGAAGGGCGCGTGCTGCTCAAGGGCCGGGACGTCGTGACCCGTGCGAAGCGGACGCAGAAGATCCGCGGCGGCACGGTGCACATCAATTGAGGCGGGGAGGAACGACGTGACCGCCACCGGCACGAAGGCGCGCGAGGCCCGCGTCCTGGTCGACGACCTGCCCGCCGAGCACCTCGGCGAGCTCGAGTACCTGTGGGACCGCCGCGCAGCCATGGTGCGCTCGTACGACCACTTCGCGGATCACCTCGCGACGCTCGACCGCCGGCTCGAGGCGAACGCCGTCGGCCTCGAGGTCGCGCGCCGGCCGGCGCTGCCGGTGCTCGAGGAGGCGCTCGGCGGCGACGAGGCGACGCTCGCGGCCGCCGCCGCGTGGGGCCTGTTGCGGATCGGCGGCGAGCGCGCCGAGGGTGCCGTGCTGTCGGCGCTCGAATCCGGCGCGCCCCCGGTGCGCGCGGGCGTGTGCGAGGCGCTGGTGCGCGGCCCCGCGGGCGCGGTGCTGGACCGCGTGCGGCCGCTGGTCGCCTCGCCCGACGCCGCGCT
>CAZIXL010000093.1:0-8385 GCA_964542885.1 uncultured bacterium | reverse complement strand
ATCGGGATCATGGCCCATATCGACGCCGGCAAGACCACCTTGACCGAGCGCGTCCTCTTTTATACGGGCCGCATCCATCGCGTCGGCGAGGTGCACGACGGCGCCGCGACGATGGACTGGATGGAGCAGGAACGTGAGCGCGGCATCACGATCACCTCCGCCGCGACCACCTGCTCCTGGCGTGACCACCGCATCAACATCATCGACACCCCCGGCCACGTGGACTTCACGGTCGAGGTCGAGCGCTCGTTGAGGGTTCTGGACGGTGCGGTCGCGGTCTTCTGCGCCGTGGGCGGCGTCGAGCCCCAGTCCGAGACCGTCTGGCGCCAGGCCGACAAGTACAACGTCCCGCGCATCGCGTTCGTCAACAAGATGGACCGCGTGGGCGCGGACTTCGAGAACGTCGTGCACATGATGAAGGAGCGCCTCGGCGCGAAGCCGGTGCCGCTCACCGTTCCCATGTTCGCGGGCGACTCGTTCGTCGGCCAGATCGACCTGGTCGAGATGAAGTCGCTGACCTACGACGAGAACAGCCAGGGCACGAACGTCGTCGAGGGCGAGATCCCGCGCGACCTGGCCGAGATGGCCAACGAGGCGCGCTTCCACCTGCTCGAGTCCGTGGCCGAGTTCGACGAGCAGCTGCTCGACGACTACCTGCACGAGAAGCCGTACACGTCCGAGGACCTGCGCCGCGCGATCCGCAACGGAACGCTGCAGGGCGCGATCAACCCGGTGCTGTGCGGCTCGGCGTTCAAGAACAAGGGCGTGCAGCGCCTGCTCGACGCCGTCGTCGACTACCTGCCGTCGCCGATCGACAAGCCGGCCATCACGGGCCAGGACGCCGAGACGTTCGAGCACATCTCGCGCGAGGCCAGGGACGACGCGCCCTTCTCGGCGCTCGCGTTCAAGATCATGACCGACCCGTACGTCGGCAAGCTGACCTTCTTCCGCGTGTACTCGGGCAAGGTCCAGACGGGTGATTCGATCCTCAACGCGACGACCGGCAACAAGGAGCGCATCGGCCGCATCGTGCAGATGCACGCGAACAAGCGCGAGGAGATCACCGAGGTGCTCGCCGGCGACATCGCCGCGGGCATCGGCTTCAAGCGCGTGACCACGGGCAACACGCTCTGCGCGAACGACCACCCGATCATCCTCGAGGCGATGTCGTTCCCCGAGCCCGTCGTGGACGTCGCGATCGAGCCCAAGTCGAAGGCCGACGAGGAGAAGATGTCGACGGCCCTCGGGCGGCTCTCCGAGGAGGACCCGACCTTCCGCGTCCGCACGGACGACGAGACGGGCCAGACGGTCATCTCGGGCATGGGCGAGCTGCACCTCGAGATCATCGTCGACCGCATGAAGCGCGAGTTCAGCGTCGACGCCAACGTCGGCAAGCCGCAGGTCGCCTACCGCGAAACCATCTCCCAGCCGGCCGAGGCGCGTCACCGCTTCGTGCGCCAGACGGGCGGCAAGGGCATGTTCGGCGACGTGAGCCTGAAGATCGAGCCGCTGGAGCCGGGTGCCGGCTTCCACTTCGAGAACGAGATCGTCGGTGGCGCGATTCCCAAGGAATACATCCCGGCCGTCGAGAAGGGCATCGAGGAAGCGCTGAAGAGCGGCATCGTCGCCGGCTACCCGATGGTCGACTTCAAGGTCACGCTCGTGGACGGCTCGTACCACGACGTGGACTCGTCGGAAATGGCCTTCAAGATCGCGGGCTCGATGGCGTTCAAGGACGCCTGCGCGAAGGCCAAGCCGCGCCTGCTCGAGCCGATCTTCGACGTCGAGGTCGTGGTGCCCGAGGAGTACATGGGCGACATCATCGGCGACCTCTCCAGCCGCCGCGGACGCATCGGCGGCATGTTCACGCGCGGCAGCGCGCGGGTCGTGGCGGCGTCGGTTCCGCTGGCCGAGATGTTCGGCTACGCGACCCGCATGCGCTCGATCTCGCAGGGCCGTGCCGTGTACTCCATGCAGTTCTCTCGCTACGACACGCTTCCGGCCGCGGTGGCCGAGGAGATCGTGGCGAAGGCCAAGGGTTGACGACATCGGGCGCGACGCGCGCCGTCCGGCATTGAACGACTGAAACAACGGGAATCAACGGAGGTTCCGTCTCATGGCCAAGGCGAAATTCGAACGGACGAAGCCGCACGTGAACGTGGGCACGATCGGGCACGTGGACCACGGCAAGACGACGCTGACGGCGGCGATCACGATGGTGCTGGCTTTGAAGGGCCACGCGCAGGTGCGGGCGTACGACTCGATCGACAACGCGCCGGAAGAGAAGGCGCGCGGGATCACGATCGCGACGGCGCACGTGGAGTACGAGACGGACAAGCGTCACTACGCGCACGTGGACTGTCCTGGGCACGCGGACTACGTGAAGAACATGATCACGGGCGCGGCGCAGATGGACGGGGCGATCCTGGTGGTGTCGGCGGCGGACGGGCCGATGCCGCAGACGCGGGAGCACATCCTGCTGGCGCGGCAGGTGGGCGTTCCGTACATCGTGGTGTTCATGAACAAGTGCGACATGGTGGACGATCCGGAGCTGCTGGACCTGGTGGAGCTGGAGGTCCGCGAGCTGCTGAAGAAGTACGAGTTCCCGGGAGACGACATTCCGGTGATCCGCGGGTCGGCGAAGGTGGCGATGGACGCCGAGGGCAAGGACGCGAAGGCGAACGAGCCGATCCTGGCGCTGATGGACGCGGTGGACAGCTACATCCCGACGCCGGAGCGGCCGGTGGACAAGCCGCTGCTGTGCGCGGTGGAGGACGTGTTCTCGATCTCGGGGCGCGGGACGGTGGCGACGGGGCGGATGGAGCGCGGGAAGGTGAAGGTGGGGGACAAGGTGGAGCTGGTGGGGATCCGCGAGACGCGCGACACGGTGGTGACGGGCGTGGAGATGTTCCGCAAGTCGATGGACGAGGCGATGGCGGGCGACAACGTCGGGCTGCTGTTGCGCGGGATCGAGAAGGACGACGTGGAGCGCGGGATGTGCATCTGCGCGCCGAAGTCGGTGACGCCGCACAAGAAGTTCAAGGGGTCGGTGTACGTGTTGAGCAAGGAAGAGGGTGGCCGGCACACGCCGTTCTTCAACGGGTACCGGCCGCAGTTCTACTTCCGGACGACGGACGTGACGGGCGTGGCGACGCTGCCCGAGGGGCGCGAGATGGTCATGCCGGGTGACAACGTGGACATGGTGGTGGAGCTGATCACGCCGATCGCGATGGAGAAGGAACTGCGGTTCGCGATCCGTGAGGGCGGCCGCACCGTGGGCGCCGGCGTCGTCACCGAGATCTTGGAGTAACGGGGGCAGCCATGCGCGACCAGATCACGCTCGCCTGCAACGACTGCAAGCGGCGCAACTACATCCAGACGAAGAACAAGCGGCTGCACCCGGACCGGGTCGAGTTCAAGAAGTACTGCCCGTCCTGCCGGAAGCACACCGCTCACAAGGAAACGCGGTAGTCGCGGGGAGCGGTGCGCTCCCGTGGCCCCTGCGGGCACGCGGGGCGCCGATGCAGGCGTGTAGCTCAATTGGCAGAGCACCGGTCTCCAAAACCGGGGGTTGGGGGTTCAAGTCCCTCCACGCCTGCCATTCTCCCGACGAGTAGACCGTCCGGGCCGGCCCGGAGTGCCGGATTCAACGAGGTTCGATCATGTCCGCGATGGACCAGGTTCGCGAGTTCTGGAAGGACGTTCGCACGGAGTCGGCGAAGGTCAGCTGGCCGACGCGCGAGGAGTTGCGGGATTCCACCGTCGTCGTGCTCATCACCGTGCTCCTGATCGCGGCATTCATCGGGATCGTCGATCGGGCCCTCACCCTGTCGGTGGACCTGCTCTTCCGCTGATCCACCCCGGACGACCGGCCCGCGCCGCATCCGCAAACGCGAGAACGCGCTCATGAGCGACAAGAAGTGGTACGCGATCCACACGTACTCGGGTCACGAGAACAAGGTCAAGACGAACCTCGAGAAGGCCATTCACTCGGCCGGCCTCGAGGAGCAGTTCGGCCAGATCCTCGTGATGACCGAGGAGGTGGTCGAGATGAAGGACGGCAAGCGCAAGACGTCGAAGCGCAAGACGTTCCCGTCCTACGTGATGGTCGAAATGGACCTGAACAACGAGACGCGCCACCTGGTGCAGAACGTGCCGGGCGTCACGCGGTTCGTGGGTTCGGGGCAGCGCGAGGTGCCGCTCAAGGAGAGCGAGGTGCGGCGGCTGCTCGGGCAGGTGGAGACGAGCAAGAGCCGGCCGGCGCCGACGGTGACGTTCCGGGTTGGCGATTCGGTTCGCATCACGGACGGCCCGTTCAGCGCCTTCACGGGCGTGGTGGACGAGGTCAACAACGAGCGCGGCAAGGTCAAGGTCATGGTCAGCATCTTCGGCCGCGCCACGCCCGTGGAACTGGACTTCCTGCAGGTCCAGCCGGTGTAAGGCCGGAGGCCGGGCGCGACTCGGAGCGCGACGGCCGGGCAGGGTTGGAATCGAAGAACCAGCGGGGGGCTCCGCGCGACGCACGGGGTGACACCGCGACGATGCCGAGCAAGGCCGGCGCCAGCGCCGGATCGAGGAGAGACTCATGGCCAAGCCGATTGCCGCCATGGTGAAGCTGCAGTGCAACGCGGGAGCCGCGACGCCGGCGCCGCCGGTCGGTCCCGCGCTGGGCCAGCACGGCATCAACATCATGGAGTTCTGCAAGCAGTTCAACGCCCGCACCCAGCACCAGACGGGGCTCGTGATCCCGGTCGTGATCACGGTCTACAACGACCGTTCGTTCACGTTCATCACCAAGACCCCGCCGGCCGCGGTGCTCCTGAAGCGGGCGGCCGGGCTGCCGAAGGGCTCCGGTGTCCCGAACCGCACGAAGGTCGGGCAGGTGTCGATGGCGCAGGTGCGCGAGATCGCCGAGCTGAAGGCTCCGGATCTCAACTCCGCCTCGGTCGAAGCGGCCGAACGCATGGTGATGGGAACCGCCCGCAGCATGGGCATCGAGATCGCCGGGTAGCGACGGGCGGGCCCAGGAGCCGCAGGGCCGAACGGAAGGAAGGAGCCGGAATGGTCCGGATGGACATGGAAGCTGCCGAGCAGCAGCTGAGGGGCAAGTCGCCGCGCGAGATCTACGACATCGTGCGCGCGACCGTCGAAAAGGCGGCCGACGCCAAGATCGACGATCTCTTCGACACGCTGGACTGGGTGGTGCAGAACGGATTCGCCACCGCCGAGGAGCTGGACGCGGTCGAGGAAGAGAACGGCTGAGCCCGCATCGGGCCCGGGCGCGCGGAGGGGCGTCACGCGCGTGCGGGGCGGGTTCGACCGGCCGCTTCGGCGGCCACGACGTCCGGGACATCCAGTACGTGGGAGTGGCGCCGCGAACGCCACGCTGGGACCACGGGAGGGTTCATGCGGAAATACGGTAAGCGCTATCGCGCGGCGCTCGAGATCGCGTCCAAGGCGGGGATCCTCCGGGACCTGTCCGAGGCCGTGAAGCTCGTGAAGCAGACCGCGCGGGCCAAGTTCGACGAGACCATCGTCGTCTCGTCGCACCTGGGCGTCGATCCCCGTCATTCGGACCAGCTGGTCCGCGGGACGGTGGTCCTGCCGCACGGCACGGGCAAGAGCCTGCGCGTGCTCGTGCTCGCGAAGGGCGAGAAGGAGAAGGAAGCCCTCGCGGCTGGAGCCGACTTCGCCGGCAGCGACGAGTTCGTGAAGAAGATCCAGGATGGTTGGCTCGAGGTCGACGCCATCGTCGCCACGCCCGACATGATGGGCGAGGTCGGCAAGCTGGGGCGCGTGCTCGGGCCTCGCGGCCTGATGCCCAACCCCAAGAGCGGCACGGTCACCTTCGACGTCACGAAGGCCGTGAAGGAGCTCAAGGCGGGCAAGATCGAGTTCCGCGTCGACAAGGGGGCGAACGTGCACGCACCCGTGGGCAAGGCGTCGTTCAGCGAGGACAAGCTCCTCGAGAACGCGCGCGCCTTCCTGCGCGAGCTGATGCGCGCGAAGCCCACGGGCTCCAAGGGCACGTACGTCAAGAGCCTGACCATCAGCTCGACGATGGGCCCGGGCATCACCCTCGACCCGTCGGCCGTCGCGGCCGACGTGGGCCACTAGGAGGCACGATGCCGACTCCGCAGAAGGAAGAAATCCTCAAGGACACGCAGGAACGGATCACCGACGTGCGCGGCCTGTACCTCGCCGACTTCAGCGGCCTGACCGTCGAGAAGATGACGGAGTTGCGCCGCAAGTGTCGCGAGCAGGGCGTGCACTTCAAGGTCATCAAGAACACGCTGCTCCGGCGCGCCTTCAATGCGCGCGGGATCACCGAGCTGGACGACTTCCTCGTGGGCAACACGGGGCTGGTCTACAGCCCGGCCAGCGAGATGGCCCCGGCCAAGATCCTCGCCGACTTCGCGAAGGAGAACGAGAAGCTCAAGCTCAAGGCCGCGGTGGTGGACGGGCGCCTGTTCGACTCGAAGGCGATCGCCACGCTCGCCACGCTGCCCAGCCGCGAGGTCCTGCTGTCCCAGGTGATCGCGACGTTCATCGCGCCGATGACCCAGTTCCTGGCCGCCGTCAACGCGGCACTGGCGGTCCCGGCGAACATGGCCGACGCGCTGCACCGCGAGAAGACCAAGGACTCCTGAACCCAGAACTGATCCCGGGCGACCGCCCGGTCCCGATTTCAACCAGCCCGTCGGGCGAAATATCCAGAGGAGAATCCCAACCATGTCCACCGCGATCGATCAGGTTCTCGACCTCATCGGCAACATGACCGTCCTCGAGCTGTCCGAGCTCAAGACGAAGTTCGAGGACAAGTTCGGCGTGACCGCCGCCGCCCCGATGATGGCGATGCCCATGGGCGGCATGGCCGGTGGCGGTGCCGCGGCCGCGGCCGAGGAGAAGACGGAGTTCACCGTCGTCCTCGCCGGCGCCGGCGACAAGAAGATCCAGGTCATCAAGGTCGTGCGCGAGCTGACCGGCCTGGGCCTGAAGGAAGCCAAGGACCTCGTGGACGGCGCCCCGAAGAACGTGAAGGAAGGCGTCTCCAAGGAGGACGCCGCCAAGATGAAGGCGGCGCTCGAGGAGCAGGGCGCCACGGTCGAGATCAAGTAACTCGTGAGCCTCTTCATCGTCGCGAACCCGGGTCCCATGCGGCCCCGGGGTCGCGGCGTCGGAGGTCCTGTTGCTCTTCGGCGACGGCCGGCGACGGCCGCTCGCCCGCGGTGAAGTCCGCAAGGGATGTGCGCATCACCTCCGCGACGACCGGATGAGTTCGCCCTCGTCCATTCCGGCCGCCGCGCCCCGGGCCCACGCGGCCGGCAGGCGTCGTACGACGTCGGCAGAAAGGCGGGAAGGCTTTGAAGACTGCACGCCGTAAGGAACGGAAGAGCTTCTCGAAGATCGACGCGCAGTGGAATCTGCAGATTCCGAACCTGCTCGAGGTCCAGCTGAAGTCCTTCCGCGATTTCCTCCAGATGGACGTGGACCCCATGCGCCGCCGGAACGAAGGGCTGCAGGAGGTCTTCACCGGGGTGTTCCCGATCAGCGACCCGCGCGAGCTCTACGAGCTGCAGTTCGTGTCGTACGAGATCGGCGATCCCAAGTACTCGATGGACGAGTGCGTCGAGCGCGACCTGACCTTCTCCGCGCCGCTCAAGGCCCGCCTGCGCCTGGTGACCCGTGAAGAGGTCGACGGCGTCAAGCGCGACAAGGACGTCATCGAGCAGGAGGTCTACCTCGGGGAGCTGCCGCTCATCACGGACAGCGGCACGTTCATCATCAACGGCGCGGAGCGCGTGATCGTCTCGCAGCTCCACCGCTCGCCGGGCGTCTTCTTCGACGAGCTCACGCACCCCAACGGCAAGCAGCTGTACACCGCGCGCATCATCCCGTACCGCGGCTCGTGGGTGGAGTTCAGCCTCGACGTCAACGACATCATGCACGTGCACATCGACCGCAAGCGCAAGCTCCCGGTCACCGTGCTGCTGCGCGCGCTCGGCTTCGTCTCGGATCGCGAGATCCTCGAGCTGTTCTACGAGAAGGAGACGATCGACACCAAGGGTCGCAAGGCGGAAGGCGCTCTGGGCCGCATCTGCGCACAGGACCTGATGGACGAGGCGACCGGCGAGATCCTGCTCGAGGCGAACGAGGAGATCACCGCCGAGAAGGTCGAGATCCTGAAGAAGTCGGGCCTCGAGCGCCTCGAGGTGTTCCAGATCCCGCACAAGGACGACGCCGACGTCATCCGCAACACGCTGCGCAAGGACCAGACCCACTCGCAGGAAGAGGCGCTGCACCGCATCTACAACCTGCTGCGCCCGGGCGAGCCGCCGCGCGCGGACTCGGCCCGCGAGATCCTCAACAAGCTGTTCTTCAACC
>CAZIXL010000092.1:0-8410 GCA_964542885.1 uncultured bacterium | reverse complement strand
CTGCTGGCCGCGCACCTTTCCGACCCGCGCTGGTACGTCGTGCGCAACGTCGTGTTCGTGCTCGGGCAGATCGGCGGCGAGGCCGCGGCCGACCTGCTGGCCGGCGCGGCGCGCCACCCGGACGCCCGCGTGCGCCGCACGGTCGTGCACGCGCTCGGCCAGGCGCCGCCCGCGAAGCGCGTGCCGATGCTGATCGGCCTGCTCGAATCCACCGACGCGCAGACCGTGTCGGCCGCGCTCACCATGCTGGCCCGCGACGCGGACCGGCGCATGACGGCGGCGCTGCTCGAGCGCGTGTCGGCCCCCGGGTTCGAAGCGCGGCCGGACGACGTCAAGATCGCGCTCGTGGCGGCGCTCGGTGACGCGACCGGCGAGGAGGTCGTGGCCACGCTCGAGCAGATCCTGCACCGGGGCGGCTGGTTCGCGCGGCGCGCGCCCGAGCGCACGGCCGCCGCGTTCGCGCTCGCGCGGATCGGCACGCCCGCGGCGCGGGCCGTGCTGCAGGCCGGCCTGCACGCGCGCGCCGACGCCATCCGCGCGAGTTGCCAGGAAGCGCTGTCCCGCAAGGAGCGCGTCGCGTGAAGCCCGAACGACCGGCGCACCCCGGGCGCGACGCCGACCTGCGCGAGCAGGGCCTGCAGGTCGCCATGCGGCTCGTGGCCACGCTGCGCACCGGCCGCTCGTACGCGATCGGCAACCAGGTCTTCACGCGCCAGCTCGAACAGCTGCTCGAGGCGCTCGCGCCCGTGCTCGAGGCGCACCCGGCCGCGGTGCTCGTCGCGATCGACGGCGACCTGCACCTGAACGACGTGCGGCTGCCCCTGCGCTCGACCAGCCTCAAGTTCCTCGAGCAGCTCGCGCAGGAGCTGCAGGTGCGCGAGATCGGCGGGGTCGAGTTCCGCCGCGGGGTCGACGTGCGCGAGCTCGAGGACTTCATGCGCTACTTCCTGCCGTCGGAGCTCTACAAGGCGGGCGAGCTGTGGCAGGCGTGCTCGCGGCAGGGGCTGCGCCACGTGATGCCGATCGAGGCCGTCGAACCCGAGGAGGCGCCGCACGGCGCTCCCGAGGCGGAAGCCGCGGACGAGGACGTGCCGCACGCCTACCTGCGCGCACTGCAGGCGGCGCAGCTGCTGGTCGGCGACGCGACGTGGAGCCACGGCCTCGAGCTGCGGCACCTGAAGCGCGTCTCGCAGCCGCTCGTCGACCACGCGTACGCCGACGACGCCGGCGCGGGCCTGCTCGGCTACGCGCCGCACGGCGGCGACGCGCCGTGGACGCACGCCGTGCACGTGTGCGTGCTGGCCGTGGCGATCGGGCGGCGGCTCGGCCTGGATCGCGCCGCGCTCTCGGAGCTGGGCGTCGCCGCGCTGCTGCACGACGCCGGCAAGGCGGCCGTGGGCGAGCGCGTCCCGCACGCCCCCGGCGCGCGCGGCCCGGCCGAGCGCGCGGAGGCCGAGAGCCACGCGATCGAGGGCCTGCGCCACGTCGCGCGGGCGACGACGCTCAACGCGACGTCGCTGGCCGTGATGCGCGCGGCGCTCGAACACCACGCCGGCGAGGGCGGCTACCCGCCGCTGTCGACCCGGTGGCAGCCCTCGCCCGTCTCGCAGGTCGTCTCGATCGCCGACGCGTGGGTGAGCCTGGTCGAGCATCGCGAGGACGGCCGCAACGTGCTCACGCCATCCGAGGCGCTCGGCCGCGTGCTGGGCCCGCTCGCGCCGCGCTTCCACCCGGCCCTGCGCACGGCGCTGGTGCGCGCGCTGGGCGTCTACCCGCCCGGCCAGGTCGTGGAACTGGACGACGGCACCCTCGCGCGCACGCACGGCTGCGACGCCGAGGACCCGGAGCGGCCGTCGATCGAACGGCTCACCGGCCCCGGCGGCTCGGGCGAACCGCCCGCGGGCGCCGCGCCCGTCACGCTGCCGCCCGAGCGATCCGTGCGGCGGGCGCTGCCCTACCCGGAGTGGCCGGAGCGCGCCTTCGCAGCGTGAGCCGCGCCGCCTGGCTCGCGCAGCGTGGGTCGCTCCGCGCGAGTCGCGCCAGGCGTCCCGCGAGGCACCGGTCGGGCCGCCCGGGGCACACGCCGCGCGCCGCTACGCCGCCTGCGCCGTCTCGGTCTCGCCGGTCGCCGCGGTGGTGAGCGGCAGCCGCAGCCAGAACGTGCTGCCCTCGCCGGGCCGGCTCTGCACGCCGACGTGTCCGCCGTGCAGCTCCGTGAGGCGCTTCACCAGGTGCAGGCCGAGGCCGATCCCGTTGCGCGTCTCGCCTTCGGCGCCGGCCCCGTGGCCGAACATCTCGAAGACGCCGATGGCGGTCTCGGGCGCCAGGCCCGGTCCTTCGTCGCACACCTCGACGCGCACGAAGCGGCCGTCGACGAGCGTGCGCACGCGCACCTTCGAGCCGCGCGGGCCGAACTTCACGCCGTTGACCAGCAGGCTCACCACCGCCTGGCGCACGCGCACCTCGTCGATCGACAGTCGCGGCAGCGACTCGTCGAGGTCGGCCTGCACTTCGACGCCGTACTTGCGCGCGAGCGGCTTCGTGGTCTCCATCGCCGCGTTCACGATGCCGTTCAGCGAGACGAAGCCCAGCTTGAGCGCCATCTGCCCGCTCTCGAGGCGCGACAGGTCGAGGATGTCGTCCACCAGGCCCAGCAGCCGCTGCGCCTCGCCGCGCAGCCGGCCGACGAACTCGCGCGTCTGCTCGCGCGTGAGCTTGCCGTCCTCGTCCTCGAGCAGCTCGGCGTAGGCCATGACCGAGGCGAGCGGCGTCTTGAGTTCGTGGCTGGCCGTCGAGAGGAACACGTCCTTCATGCGGTTCAGCTCGGCCAGCTTCTCGACGTCCTGCTCCAGCTCGCGCGTGCGCGAGCCCAGCCGCTCCATCATCTCGGCCCGGTCGATCACGGCGGCGATGTGGTCGCCGAACACGCGCAGCACCTCGAGGTGCTCGGGGCGGAACGGCTCCGCCTGGTGGATGCGGTTCACGTTGAGGACGCCCACCACGCGGTCGCCCAGCGACAGCGGCAGCGAGATCGCGCAGCTGATCGTGCGCTCCGTCTTGTAGTGCCGGCCCAGCTCGTCGTTCGGCGGCTTCTCGCCCAGCAGCAGCGCCTCGTTGCGCATCGCGACCCAGCCGGAGATGCCCTCGCCGATCCGCCGCTGCGCGCCGCGCGCGAACTCGGAGTCCAGTCCGTGCGACGCGCGGGTCACGAGCATGCCCTGCTCGGGATCGAGGATCATGATCGACGCCTGCTGCGCGCGGAGCGTGGCGAGCACGCGCCGGACGATGATCTCGAGGATCAGGTCGAGCCGCAGCTGCAACTGCAGGGACGTCGAGGCCTGGAACAGCGCCGAGAGTTCGGACAGGCGCGACTCGACGTCCTCGCGCTCGCGCTCCTGGCTCTCCAGCTCGTGGCGCATCAGGTTGATCTCGCGCTGCTTCGTGATCGTGTACAGGCAGAAGAGCACGACCAGCCCGACGAGTGCGATCAGCGCCGTCACCGGCTCGCGCAGCACGGGGATCTCGTTCAGCCCCGGCGTCGCGGCGAGGATGTCGGCGAACGGCAGGTACAGCACCGGGATCGCCACCGCGAACGTGAGCAGCAGCGTGAAGGTCACGCCCCACAGCAGCCAGCCGGCGCGATCCAGCTTCTTCCAGGTCGGGGAGTTCGGGGGAACGGCGGGCATGCGGTCCTTCCGATGGGTCGTGCGGGTTGGGGGACCCCCACGTTTTCGGCCGCTCGGGCCGCGGGGTTGAGAACCGATCCCCGCCGGTGACCCCCGATCCGGCTCTTTCAGGGAGCCACCCTCGACCCGGCCTGCGCCGCCCCGGCGGCGGGCCGGCGGGCTGGCGGGGCCGCTCCGAACCCCGCTAGAGTGCCCGCCGGTGCTCGAGACCCTGCGCAAGAACCCGTGGCTGCCGGCAGTTCCGTTCGTCTTCGGCGTCGTCGCCCTGTACGCCGGGGCGATCGGGACCGGCTTCCTGAACGACGACTACCTCTTCCTCGAGGATGCCGCCCGCGGCCCGTGGGCGATCGCGCACGGCGCGCTCGCCAACTACTTCCGGCCGCTGTCGCGGCAGGTGTGGTTCGGGCTGCTCACGCCCGCGACCGGCGGGAACGCGCTCGCGTTCCACCTCGCCTCGCTCGCGCTCTTCCTCGCGGCGGCGTGGCTCCTGTACGACCTGCTGCGCGCGTTCGCGCCGCGCCACGCCGCGCTCGCGGGGCTCGTCTACTTCGCCGTACTGCCGCTCCAGCGCGTGAACCTCACCTGGATCTCGTGCTGCCAGGACCTGCTCGCGCTCCTCTCGGCGCTCGGCGCCTTTGCGCTCTTCCGCCGCGGGCGCGATCGGCTCGCGTGGCTCGCATTCCTCGCCGCCGTGCTCGCGAAGGAATCGGCGCTGCCCCTGCCGGCGCTGCTGTTCCTGTGGACGTGGCGGATCGAGGGCCGCCCGGCGCACGCGGCGGTGCGCCGCGTCGCGCCGTTCGCGCTGCCCGTCGCCGCGTGGGCGCTCGGCGAGGCGGCGCTGCGCGCCAGCGCGCCCGCGGCGGCCACGCTGCGCTTCGCGCCCGCGGGCTACGCCGCCGCGCTCGCCCACGGCGTGCAGAGCCTGCTCGGGCTCGAGAACCCGACCGGCCTGGTCGCCGGCTTCCGCGGCGCGGTGCCGTCGGTCGCCGCGCTCGCCGGCTTCGGCGCGCTCGCGCTGTGGTTCCCCGCGCCCGGAGGCGGGCACGAAGGCGAACCGCGCGCGGGCCACGCCGCCGCGTTCGGCCTCGCGTGGATCGCGGCGTTCGCCGTGCCCGTGTGGCCCGTCGCCGCCGGCTGGAGCGCCTACTTCTACACGCTCACCGCCGTCGGCGCGGCCGTGCTGGTCGCCGCCGCCGCCGCGAGGGCATCGCGCTGGGCGTTCGCCGGCGCGCTGGCCGTGGGGCTGTGGTGGCACGCCGCCGTCAGCGCGGCGCCCGCGTTCGCGGTCGCCGACGACGCATGGACCTGGACGAGCCACCTCACGGCGCACTACTTCGAGCGCGGCGCGGCGCTCTCGGCCCGGCTGCGCGCGGCGCTGCACCGCATCGAGCCCGCCCCGGCGCACGGCACGCGCTTCTTCTTCGCCACGCTGCCGTCCTACGCGGGCTTCCAGATGGGCAACGGCGCGCTCATCCGCCACACCTACTCCGACCCGACGCTCGAGTCGTCCTTCTACTCGAACTTCTCCGACACGACCGCGGACCGGCACCCGTGCGTGTTCCTGTTCTGGAACGGACGCGACTTCGAGCGGCTGAGCGACCAGTCGAACGATCCCTTCTTCCAGGTCGGGACGGACCTGCTCATGCTCGACCGCTACGCGGGCGCGGCCTTCGCCTTCCAGCGCGCGCTCGACGCGGGCGGGCTCCCGCAGGACAACCTCTACTGGAGCGGCTGGGCGCTGCTCTGGGACGGCCACCGCGACCGCGCCGAGGCGGCGTGGCGGGCGTTCGGCGCCGCCGACGACTCGCTCGCGTACGCGCGCGCCATGCGCGAGGCGGCCACCGCGCTCCTCGCGCGCGACTCGACCGCGGCCCGCCGCGACCTCTACCAGGCGCTGCGCGCGGGCATCGGCCGGCCCGAGGTGCACGCGGCGCTGGTCGAGCTGCTGCGGCCGCGCAGCGCCAAGTTCGCCCTGCTCGAGACCAAGGTCACGGCCCGGCTCGCGCCGGGCGATCCCGACGCGCGCCTGGCGCTCGTGCGCGGGCTCGTCGACGTCGGCCTCGACGAGCGCGCGGCGCACGAACTCGCCGACGCGCGCCGGCGCTGGCCCGCCGACACGGTGTTCGCGCGACTGGACGCCACCCTGAAGGACCGCCGGCCCGGTGCGCACGGCGTCGAGATCGTTCCCACCCCGAAGTGAGGTCCACGGAGGCTCCATGACGCGCGGCCAGGTGCAGGTGATCGAGTTCGAGAGCGAGGTCCTGCGCGGCAATCCCGCGGGCGACCCCGCGACGCGGCGCATTCCCGTGTGGCTGCCGCCCTCCTACGGGCGCGACGAGGGGCGCCGCTACCCGGTGCTGTACGTGCTCACCGGCTTCACGGGCCGCGGCCGCATGCTGCTCAACGACAACGCCTGGTCGCCGTCGCTCGACGACCGGCTCGACGGCCTCGTCGCCTCGGGCCGCTGCGGCGAGGTGATCGTGGTGATGCCCGACTGCTTCACGCGCTTCGGCGGCTCGCAGTACCGCAACTCGGCGGCAACGGGCCGCTACGCGGACCACCTGGTCGAGGAACTGGTGCCGTGGGTGGACGCGCGCTTCCGCACGCGCGCGACGCGCGACGCGCGCGGCGTGGTGGGCAAGTCGTCGGGCGGCTTCGGCGCGCTGTCGCTCGGGCTCGAGCGGCCCGACGTGTTCGGCGCGGTCGGCTGCCACAGCGGCGACATGTACTTCGAGTTCTGCTACGGCCCCGACCTCCCGAAGACCTGCTCCGTGCTGCAGGAGGCCGGCGGCGTGCGCGCGTTCCTCGAAGCCTTCGAGGCCAAGCCGCAGAAGGGCAAGGACGACTTCCTCGCGCTCAACATCCTCGCCATGGCCGCGTGCTACTCGCCGGACCCCGACGCCGAGATGGGCGTGGCGCTGCCGTTCGACCTCGCCACCTCGGCGCTGCGCCCCGAGGTGTGGGCGCGCTGGCAGGCGCACGACCCGCTGCGGCGGCTCGAGACGCACGAGGCCGCGCTGCGCTCGCTCGCGTTGCTCTACCTCGACTGCGGCCGGAACGACGAGTTCCACCTGCACCACGGGGCGCGCCGTTTCGTGCGCGCGCTGGAGACGCGCGGCATCGCGCACCACTACGAGGAGTTCGACGACGGGCACATGAACGTGTCCTACCGCTACGACACGAGCCTGCCGCTGCTCGCGAAGGCGCTCGGCGCGTGAGCGGCCCGGCCCCGGCGACCCGCCTCGCGATCCGGGGCCTCGCGCGGCGCTTCGGCGGGCACGTCGCCGTGGCGGACGTCTCGCTCGAGGTCCGCGCGGGCGAGATCGTGGGCTTCCTGGGCGCGAACGGCGCGGGCAAGACCACGACGCTGCGCTGCGCCGCGGGGCTGCTGCGCCCGCACGCGGGCACGATCGAGGTGAACGGCCACCCGCTCGCGCGCGAGGCGCGCGCGGCCAAGTCGGTGCTCGGCTACGTGCCCGACCGGCCCTACCTCTACGACCGGCTCACGCCCCCCGAGTTCCTCGCGTTCGTCGCGGCGCTCTACGACGTGCCGCCCGCGGTGGCCGAGCCGCGCATCGCCGCGCTGCTCGCGCGGCTCGCGCTCGGCGAAGCGGCCGACGCGCTGCTCGAGGGCGCCTCGCTCGGCACGCGCCAGAAGGTGGCGGTCGCCGCCGCGCTCGTGCACGAGCCGGTGGCGCTGCTGCTCGACGAGCCGCTCACGGGGCTCGACCCGCCCGCGGCGTTCACGCTCAAGCAGATGCTGCGCGAACGCACCGCGGCGGGCGCGGGTGCGCTCGTGTCCACGCACCAGCTCGAGGTGGTCGAGCGGCTCTGCGACCGCGTCGTGATGCTGCGCCGGGGCCGCGTCGTGGCCTCGGGAACGCTCGACGAGCTGCGCGGCGCGCGCGGCGACGCGACGCTCGAGACGCTGTTCCTCGAGCTGGCCGGCGGCGAGGGCGGCGCGTGAACGCGGCCGGCGTGCTGCGCGGGCGCCTCGCGCTCGTGCGCGCGCGGCTGTGGACGCGCACGCGCGGCCGCACGCGCCTGCGCGCCGGGCTCGTCTCGCTGCTCTTCGCCGTCGGCTCGGCGGCGGCGCTCGCGTGGGCGATGGGCGTCGCCTTCGGCGGCCTGCGCGACCTCGGCGTGGACGAACGCACCGCGCGCACGCTGCTGGCGTGGCTGTTCACCGCCACGCTCACGGGCGTGCTCGTCTTCGACCTGCACCAGGCCCTCGCCGTGCTCGTCGCCGCGCCCGACCTGGACCTGTTGCGCGCGGCGCCGCTCTCGCCGCGCGCGCTCGCGGTGCTGCGCATGGCCGAGGCGCTGCCCGCGTCGCTGCCGATCGTGCTCACGCTGGCCCTGCCCGCGGCGCTCGGGTTCGCTTCCGCGTACGGCGCGCCGGCGCCCGGCGCGGGCGCCATCGCGGTGGCGATCGCCGCGCTCTGGCTCGCGCCGCTCGGCACGGGGCTCGCGCTGGCGCTGCCGCTCGCACGGCTGCTGCCGCCGGCGCGCGCGCGCGACCTGCTGGGCACGTTCGCGACGTTCGCGCTCGCCGGCGCGTGGCTGGTGAACGCGCTGCTCGTCCCGCGTGCCGGGCTCGACGGCGCGCTCGCGGGCGGCGGCGCGCACGCGCTCGCCGCGCTCCCCGAGCCGCCCGCGTGGTGGCCGGCGCGCTGGGCGGCCGACGCGCTCGCGCCCGCAGGGGACCGCGTCGCGGCGGGCGC
>CAZIXL010000091.1:6620-8450 GCA_964542885.1 uncultured bacterium | reverse complement strand
ACCCCCAACCACCTCATTACAAATGAGATGCTCTACCAATTGAGCTACGCCAGCACGAGCGCCGTAGGCGCGGAAAAGCAGGCGGGAAGATAGTCAGGCCCCCGTGCACTGTCAAGGACCACGCGCGGTTCGGGCGCTGCTGGAGCGGCTGATCCGCGATCCGGTGTCGCCTGGCCGGAGTACGACCGGCCGACCGCAGCGACTGCGGCGCGAGATCTCCTGCCCCCCAATTCGAAGAGGCAGCCGGGTGGCGAGTTGAACTCGCCTCCGACTGCCTCTTCCCGATGGAACAGGGAGCGACCGGGATTAACTCCTCTGTTCCAACGGCTTCGTTGACCGGGCGTATTTGGTTTTTTTTGTTGCTGTTACGAACTTCTACTCACCGTTCTGAATGGGCCAACCGTCTCTTGGAGCGACTATTCCCCCCTCTTCGATGGCCGGGCCACTCACCACGCACTCGCGTGGATCGCGGAACCGTGAATCCTCGGGGTACGAGCCCCGGGCGCCGAAGCGCCCTTTTCCGAAGCAATCTCGTTCGCGGTGGCCTGGCGGTCGCGCAACGTGGAGGTGCTGTCCGTTGCGCGACCCTCCGAAGCCCGGAACCCCACTCCCCCAGCGGGGCCCCCTGCACTGCCCATGCAATGTTGCGAGCGAAGCAACTGCCAAATCCCCGTATCCGTCGACTCACCAGAGCACTTCGCATGCCATGTCCGGGAATCGCCACGACTTGTTGTGCGACGTGGCGCAAAGCGCATGTCACGCAACAGAATCCGGACACTCATGCCGGTGGCGTCAAGCGGCGGGCCGAGCGCTCGCGGACGCGAGTGTCACCTCCGGCAGAGGTGACACCTGCCGCGGGGTGACAGCACAAGTTGTTGGATTACAAAGGGAAAGTCTGTGTTACCCGAAAGGTAACAGTGCGGTGCCGGGGTGACACCGGAAAGCGGTGCGCACGCCTCGGCTAGAGCTCGAGGTGCAACCGCTTGAGCCGCGCGTAGAGCGTCTTGCGGCTCACACCGAGCAGTTCGGCCAGCCGGCTCTTGTTGCCGTGCGCACGCTGCCAGGCCGCGACGATCGCCTCACGCTCGGCGGCCGCGCGTGCATTGGCCTGCCGCGAGAGCACGAGCTCGTGCGCTTCCTGGGCGAGGAAGGGCAGCACGTCCGCCGCGGTGACCGCATCGGACGTCGCGCACAGCGCTGCGATGCGCTTCATGACGTTCTCGAGCTCGCGCACGTTGCCCGGCCAGCCGAACGAGGCCAGGACGGCCTCGGCGTCGGGCGCGAGTCGCGGCCCGCCGAGCCCGCCGTAGAACGACAGGAAGTGACGCGCGAGCGGAACGATGTCCTCGACGCGTTCGCGCAGCGCGGGCAGGCGGATCTCGATCTCGTTCAGGCGGAAGAGCAGGTCGCGGCGGAACAGCTTCTCGCCCTCGGCCCCGCGCAGCGCGCGGTTCGTGGCCGCGATGATGCGCACGTCGGCGCGACGCACCTGCGGTTCGCCGAGGCGCAGGTACTCGCCGCTCTCGAGGAAGCGCAGCAGCGTCACCTGCACGTCGTGGGGCAGCTCTCCGGCCTCGTCCAGGAACAGCGTGCCGCCGTTGGCCGCCTCGACGAGCCCGATCCCTTCGGCGTGGGCGCCGGTAAAGGCGCCCTTGCGATGCCCGAAGAGCTGCGAGAGCGCCAGGTCGGCGCGGAGTGCGCCGCAGTTCACCGCCAGGAACGGCCGCGACGCGCGCGGGGACAGCGAGTGGATGGTGCGGGCCACCAGCTCCTTACCCGTGCCGGTCTCGCCCGGGACGAGCTCGGCGAGGTCCGTGGCCGCCGCTCGCC
>CAZIXL010000091.1:0-6610 GCA_964542885.1 uncultured bacterium | reverse complement strand
AGCGCCTCGACCTGCCGCATCGCGCTCGAACAGGCGACCAGGCTCGGGGCGCGGTGCCGCCGGCCGAGCAGCGAATCGCCGCGTGCGAGGGCGGGCGACTCGGGCACAGCCAGGACGTGCTCGAGCTCGGCCTCGGCGCGCTCCAGCCAGTGCGTGCTGCCCAACTCGCCGAACAGGGCGCAGGCCCGGAAAAGGTGGTTGCGCGCCTCCTTGCCGGTGCCGCCGTGGCGGCCCAGCAGCAGGCAGGTGCGCGCGAGTTCGTAGCGCTCGTGGCAACCGCGCAACTGCGCGGCGGCCGACTCAAGTTGCTCGAGCCCTTCGTCGTGCGCGCCGCGCGCGAAGGCGAGCTCGCCGGCGACGCGGTGGGCGACCGCAAGCTCCAGCCGGTCGCTCGTGAGCGTCGCGAGCCGCAGCGCGCGATCGCACGAGACACCGGCCTCGTCGAGGCGCCCGAGCGCGAGCAGCGCCTGGGCGCGCCGGCGCTCGATCTCGACGACCAGGTCCCCTTCGGGCGCCGTGGCCACCGCCACGGCGAGCGCCGCGTCGTAGCGATCCAGCGCCGCTCGAGGCTGCTCGCGATCGAACTCGAGCTCGCCCATGAACTCGAGCGCGAGGACCTCTTCGCGCCGCGAGCCCAGGCGCCGCGAGCGTTCGAGTGCGCCATCGAACTGCGCCTGCGCTTCGGCGAACCGGCGTTGCAGCCGCAGCACGTTGCCGAGCCCGATCGCGACGTTGGAAAGGTGGGCTTCGTCGCCGATGCCGGCGTACACCGCTCCGCAGCGGCGATAGGAGTCGGCGGCCTCGGCCCACTCGCCCATCTTCTGCTGGACGATGCCGAGGTTCATGAGCGGCGCCGCCGTCTCCGCCCGGTGCCCACTCCGCTCGTGGATGTCGAGCACCGCCCGGAAGTGCGCGATGGCCGCGTCCCATTCGCAGAGGTTCTTGTGGATGATGCCGAGGTTGTTGCGGACGCGCGCCGCCCGGAGCTCGTCGCCCAGGCGGCGGTACAACGCCAGGGCCTGCTCGCAGTAGTCGCGCGCGATCGCGTGCTCGCCGCAGCGCAGGGCCACGATGCCCAGCCCCGTCAGGGCGTCGGCCGAGAGCGGAAGGTGCCCGATCTCGTCGGCCAGGCGGAGCGCGGTCTCCGCGTTGTGGCGACCCTCGTGAATGCGCCCGAGCTCCATGAGGGCGTCCGCGCACTGCAGGTGGAGGCGCGCCCGCACGGCCGGCGCGTCGATGGCCGCCTCGTTCGCGAGCACCTCGCGGCAGCGGGCGAGTGCCGCGAGCCCGTCGCCACGGGCGAGCCGGCAAGCGATCGCCTTGCTTTCGATCGCCGCGCGGCGCGCCGGGGACAACGTGCGCGCCGCGGGCAGGGCGAGGAGCCGCTCGAGGGTCTCGAGCGCGGCCTGGTACGTGTCCGACTGACTGTACAGATCGGCGAGCATCTCGAGTTCGGCCACGGTGGGGCCCCCTGCATCAGGGGTCCTCACCGCGAGCCGCTCTTCGAGGTGCGCGATATCGTGACGGTCTGCCATCGGCACGCCGGGCTCCGGTCAAACTCCAGAATGCTTGGACCGCTCGAGGCTTCTTCCTAGAACCGCAGGTAGAACCCCTTGAGCGAGCCCAACACGAGGCGAACTCTCGCCATCCAGCTGACCACGAGAACCTCCGACGACGCGGTGTCACCCACACCGACGACCGGAGAGGTCCCGTAGGACTGCACGCCACCGCCCACCACGGCCTGGGGGCTCCCGTTCCCGGTGGGAACGTCCGGATCACCCGAACCTTGAGGCGCAGGAGGTGCAATCGTGCCGCCGTCGAGCGGGTCGCCGCCGATCAATCCACCAGTCCCCTTGCTGGAACTGACGGAAGGCACGGCTGCGACACTCGCGACGCTCAGCACGAGCGCCAGAACGAGGGTCCACCACCGATTCGAATCGAATCGACGCATGAAACGGATCCTCAGTACCCAGTCTTGATGCTGTCGAACGGCCTTTCGAGCAACGCGCCCGAACTTGCCTGCGACCGTTGCGGGGGAAGTTTGGATACGGGGTGAGACTCCCCACCTCAGCGGCTGCTGGCAACGCCCGGGCTCGAAAGAAGGCTAGCCCCATGCGTTTGACCGCGGCAAGGAAAATGTTCGGCGGCCGTCATGACCTCGGACGGCCGCCGTCGCGATCCTGCCGGGGCCGCAAACCCCGGAGTGGCTACTTCTTCCTGAGCTTCTGGCCCTGGGGACCGTCCTCGACCAGCACTCCCAGACCGGCGAGGCGGTCGCGAAGGGCGTCGGACTGCTTCCAGTCCTTCGCCTTGCGGGCCGCCACCCGGGCCTCGGCCAACTCGAGGACCTCGGCTGGCCACGAATCCCCGCCCGGAATCTTCCAAAATAGGCCCAATATTCCGCCAAGCCTGAAGAGCACTCGAGCCGCCTGGACGGCCTCGCCCCCCACCGCGTCGTCCAGGGCCCGGTTGACCGCCCGGGCCAGGTCGAACAGGTGCCCCAGGGCCTGGGCGGAGTTGAAGTCGTCCAGCATCGCCTCGTGGAAGAGCCCTTCGGCCTCGGCGACTGCCTCCCCCAGCGCCCCGCCGGGAGCAGGGCCCTCGGGCGCCGACCAGACCGCGGCGCGCTCGAGCGGCGTGCGCAGCCGCTGGTAGGCGACCGCGGCCTCCTTCAGGCGCTCGAGGCTGAACTCGATCGGGCTCCGGTAGTGCGTGGAAAGCAGGTAGAAGCGGGTCACCTCGGGGTCCGACTGGGCGGCGACGTCCTCGATGAAGAAGAAGTTGCCGTCGCTCTTCGACATCTTGGTACCCGACAGGTTCACGAGCCCGTTCTCGGTCCAGAAGTTGGCGAACGGCCGGCCCGTGCACGCCTCGCTCTGGGCGATCTCGTTCTCGTGGTGCGGGAAGATCAGGTCCTGCCCGCCGCCGTGCAGGTCGAGCGTCTCGCCCAGGTGCTTGATCGCCATGGCCGAGCACTCGATGTGCCAGCCGGGCCGGCCGGGCCCCCATGGGCTCGGCCACGCCGGCTCGCCCGGTTTGGAGCCCTTCCAGAGCGCGAAATCGAGTGGATCACGCTTGGCCTCCCCCGGCTCGATCCGGTAGCCCTCGCGCAGGTCGTCGACACGCCGCCCCGAGAGCTTGCCGTAGTCGGCCTTGCTGCGGACGTCGAAGTACACGTCCCCGCCGGCCGCGTAGGCGTGCCCCTTCGCGATCAGCGCCTCGATCATCGCGTGCATCTCGGCGATGTGCTGCGTGGCCCGCGGGTAGACGGTCGCGCGCTTGATGTTGTGCAGGTCCGCGTACTTCAGGTACGCGTCGATGTTGCGCTCGCTGACCGAGGCGTACTCGACGCCCTCTTCGTTCGCGCGCGCGATGATCTTGTCGTCGACGTCGGTGAAGTTGTAGGCGTAGTCCACCGCGTAGCCGAGGTGCTCGAAGTAGCGCCGCATGACCTCGGCCGAGAGCGACGCGCGGATGTGGCCGACGTGCGGCTTGTTCTGCACGGTCATCCCGCAGACGTACATGCGCACCCGTCCCGGCGTGACGGGCACGAACTCGCGCTTCTCGCGGGTCAGCGTGTCGTAGATGCGAAGCGGCAACGGTGTTCCTCCTGGCGGGTGGTCCTCGCCGCGCCGCCCGGTGGTGCGGCGGCGGGCGCGTGCTGCGCGAGACGTCGCGGAGCGCCGGCCCGGCGGGCGCGCGAAGGCCGCGTGGGTGCGACGGAGCCACGCGGCCGCGCGAGCGTCAACAGAGGCCTTCGACGGTCTTCCGGTCGAGACGCTTCACCACGGCGACGAGCAGCTTGACCGTCGCGTCGAAGTCGCGGCGGTCGATGATGCTGTTGTGGCTGTGGATGTAGCGGGCCGGGATGCCCATCGACAGGCTGGGTACGCCCTCGCCCGAGAGATGGAAGCGGCCGGCGTCGGTGCCGCCGCGCTCGACGCTCTCGAACTGCAGCGGGATGCGCAGCTTCGCGGCGGTGTCGATCACCAGGTCGCGCAGCCGGCGGTTCGGGATCGCCGACGCGTCGTAGATCACCACGAGCGGGCCGCCGCCGAGCTTCTCGTCGCCCTCGGTACCGGGGGTGTCGTGCGCGATGCCCGAGTCCAGCGCGATCGCGACGTCGGGCTTCGTCTTGAACGCCGACGTCTGCGCGCCGCGCAGCCCGACCTCCTCCTGCACCGTCGCCACGGCGAGCAGGGTGTTCGGGTGCTTCTGGCCCTTGAGCGCCAGCGCCACCTCGGCCGCCAGCGCGCAGCCGAGGCGGTTGTCCCACGCCTTGGCCAGCAGCAGGTTGGGGTTCGCCATCACCTGGAACGTCGAGTCGGGCACGATCGGGTCGCCGGCGCGGATGTCGAGCTTCTTCTTCACGTCCCAGTCGCTCGTCGCGCCGACGTCGATGTACATGTCCTTCAACTCGAGCACCTTCTTGCGGTCCTCGTCGCGCAGCTCGTGCGGCGGCTTGCAGCCCACCACGCCGAGCACCGGTCCCTTGCGGGTCTGGATCACCAGCCGCTGGCCGAGCACGACGTGCCCCCACCAGCCGCCCAGCCCGAGGAACTTCACGAAGCCTTCCTTCGTCACCGACTTCACCAGGAAGCCCACCTCGTCGAGGTGGCCGCCCAGCAGCACGCGCGGGCCCTTCGGGTCGCCGGCTTTCTCGCAGATGAAGCTGCCGAGCCGGTCCTTCGAGATCGTACCCACGCCCTTCAGGGCGCGCTGCATCACGGCGAAGACGTCGTCCTCGAACCCGGGGACACCATTCGCTTCGACGAGTTCCTTCAGAAACTGGTGCGTGCGGTCCATGCGGTCTCCGTGACGTGGGTCTTCACGCCCGCTGTTCGACGTTCCGGCCCCGCGCGTCGGCGAGGGCCAGGTCGAGTATGCGGGCGACCAGTTGGTCGTAGGACATGCCCTTCGCGGCCGCGGCCATCGGCACGAGGCTGGTCGGGGTCATGCCCGGGAGCGTGTTCACTTCGAGCACGTAGGGTTCTTCGTCCTCGGACAGGCGCAGGTCCACGCGCGAGACGCCGGTGCAGCCCAGCGCCTGCGCGGCCTCGAGCCCCAGTTCGCGGACGTGCTTCGACAGCTCGGTCCCCAGCTTCGCCGGGCACGTGTAGGTGCTCGCGCCCTTCGTGTACTTGGCCGCGTAGTCGTAGAAGCCGCTCTTGGGCTCGATCTCGACGACGGGGTAGGCCACCTCGCCGATCACGGCCACGGTCAGTTCCCGACCGGCGATGTACTGCTCGACGAGCACGTGCGAGTCGTACTCGGAGGCCTTCGCGATCGCCGGCTGCAGTTCGGACGGATGGCTCACGATCGACAGGCCGACCGTCGAGCCCTCGCTGTTCGGCTTCACGACCAGCGGGTAGCCGCCCAGCAGCTTCACGTCGAGCGCGCGCCCGGCGACGCCCGCCTCGATCATCATCCAGTGCGGCGTCGGGATGGCCTCGCGCTCGAACACGCGCTTCGACATCGCCTTGTCCATCGCGACCGCGCTCGCGAGCACGCCGGAGCCGGTGTAGACCTTGCCCGCCAGCTCGAGCGCGCCCTGCACCGTGCCGTCCTCGCCCCAGTTGCCGTGCAGCGCAAGGAACACGACGTCGGCCTCGCGCACGGCCGGCGTGCGCAGCGCCTCGAGCATGCCCTCGCGCGGCAGCACGCGCACGTCGTCGAGCGAGCGGGCGGCCATCTCCTCCTGCCCGGCGGGCAGGACGGCGCCGTCCACCCCGTCGACCGAGGTCACGTCGTGGCCGAGGTTGCGCAGCGCCTGCGCGCAGCCGCGGCCGGTGCGCAGCGAGATCTCGCGCTCGGACGACCTTCCGCCCATCAGGACGGCGACTTTCATGGAATCCTCCCGTGCGTCACGTGGGGTCTCCCGCGCGACGGGCCGCGTCGTGCAGCCTGGCGATGCAGCGCTCCCTTCCGAGCAGCTCGGCCAGCAGCGGCAGCTCCGGGCCGTGGGTCCGGCCGGAGAGCGCGGCGCGGACGGGCATGAACAGGTCGCGGCCCTTGAGCCCGTGCCGCTTGCCGGCGGCCTGAACCGCGGATTTAAAGGCTTCCCCGCTCCATTCGGCAAGTGCGGCCAGGTCGTCCGCGAGCGCAGCACAAAGGGTGCCGCTCGCGGGCGCCGCCAGCGCCGCCGCCGCCTCGGGCTCCAGCACGAGTTCGGACCCGGTGAGCACCGACAACTCGCCCGGCAGGTCGGCCAGCGTCGCCACGTTGCCGCGAACGCCCTCGAGCAGGCGCTCGACCAGCGCGGGGGCCAGGCCCGCGGTCAGGCGCCGCACCGCCGCGCGCCAGTCCTCCCCGGCGTCGGTTCCCTCGCCCGGGCCGGTCTCCACCCACGCCGCGAGCTGCGGCCCCGCCGCATGGTGCAGGTAGTGCCGGTTCACCCACGCCAGCTTGGCGGCGTCGAACACCGAGCCGCTCTGCCCCAGGCGCTCCACGGCGAAGGCCTCGACCAGCTCGTCGCGGGCCAGGATCTCGCGGTCGTCGCCCGGGTGGAACCCGAGCAGCGCGAGGTAGCTGAGCAGGGCCTCGGGCACGTAGCCGGCGCGCCGCCAGTCGCCGACGGCGACCGCCGCCTCGCCCGAGCGCTTGCTCATCT
>CAZIXL010000090.1:0-8494 GCA_964542885.1 uncultured bacterium | reverse complement strand
CGCGAGCGCGCCGCCACCGGTGACCGTGATGTTGTCGAGGCTGATCTTGGGCCGCGAGCCCGTCGTGCCGCCGGTGCCGTTGTAGTAGTAGAAGCGCACGCGGGCGGTGGCGGCGTTCGAGAACGACGCGGGCAGGGCCACGTTCGAGACGGTCCCGGAACCCGTGACGTTGTTGGTGCAGTTGAGCACCGCGGCGCCGGTCAGCTCGGTGAAGCTCGAACCGTTCGTGCTCGCGTACACCCGGATCGAGCCCTTGCGGTTGCCCGTCGAGTTGAAGACGGTCGCCCAGCTGAACGACAGCGTCCCGGCGTTGACGCCCGTGTAGTCGAGGAACAGGTCGATCGCGTCGGCGGTCGTGTTGTCGGTCGTGCCCGTGGACAGCAGCACGATGGTGCCCGAGCCCTTCTGCACGCCGCCGGTCGTGCCCGTGACGAACGTCGCGGTGCTCGTGGTGGTCTTCGTGCCGTTCGGGATCGTGCCCGAGCCGCCCACCGCCACCGCGCCGTAGCGGCTCGCGCCGATGCCGCTCGCGAAGTTGTTCGTCCAGTTCGCGATGTCGTTGAAGTTCTCGGTGTAGGTGCCCGCCGACATCGGCCACGGCCCGTTGCCGGGGCTGCCGGCGCTCCCGAAGGCGGCGGAGATCGTGTGGTTCGCCGTCACGTTCGAGAACGTGTACGTGGTCACCGCGCCCACCGAGGCGCCGTCCACGGTCACGCCCGAGACCACGTAGCCCGAGTTGGGCGTGATGGTGAACGCCTGGCTCGCGCCCTGCACGACGGCGACGGCACCGCTCGGGCTGATGGACCCGTTGCTGCCCGCCGACGCCGTGATCGTCCAGCGGTCGATCGTGAAGTTCGCGGCGCTCGCGCCCGTGCCCGAATTGCCCGCGGCGTCACGCGCCGTCGCGCGCACGCGCACGGTGGTGCCGGGCGCGTTCGGCACGGTCCACGAGTACGAGCCGGAGTTCGTGAGCCCCATCGCGATCGTGTTGGCGTAGCTCGAGCCGCCGTTGGTCGAGTAGGCGAGGTCGACCGCCGTCACGCCCACGTTGTCGGTCGCGCTCCACGTGATCGCGTGGACGGATCCCGCCTTCCAGGTCTCGCCGCCCGAGGGGGAGGTGAGGCTCACGACCGGCGCCGTCACGTCGGCGGTCGCCGTGCGGCGCGACGCCCACAGCGTCGCGTTCAGGAACAGCGTGCTGTCGGTGGCGCCGGCCTCGCCCCAGCCGTCGTAGATGCTGCTGTTGCCCGGGTTCGCCGAGCCGTCGTCGGCGGGCGAGCTGTCGCACACGAACACGACGCGCCCGTTGCCGTACACGCTCGAGGCCGCCATGAGGCCCGTGGTGCTGGTGTGCGCCAGCCCGTTCATCCACACCTCGCCGCGCACGGTCGGGTTGGTCGCCGGGTACAGCGTCATCGTGGTGCCGTTGTGGAACGCGAGGCCGGTCACGGTCCCCTTCGGGCCGTGCGTCACCGAGTCCGACGACGCGGTGTTCACGTTCGTCGAGGTCTGGGTGATGTTGTTGTTCGCGTTCCCGCTCACCGCGAAGCTCACGCCCAGCAGGTGCGAGGGGTCGAGCGCGTTCCAGATCATCGGCGAGTCCTGGCCGTCGTTGTTGCGATCGGATCCCGAGTGGTCCGAGATGCCCACGAGGCCGCCGCCGTTGGCGAGGAACGCGAAGATCGCCGACTTCTCGGCCGTGGTGAACACCGTGTTGGGCTCGTCGATGATCAGCACGTCGTAATTGGCGAGGTCGCGCGGGTTGCCCGAGTTCCCGTAGGTGAGCGCGGCCGTGTTGGTCTCGACCGTGTACCCGAGCTTCACCAGCGCGACGCCCCACGACGAGATGGCGCCGGTCCAGTAGGTGCCCGCCGTGGCCGGCCCGACGCCGCTCTGGGCGGGCGAGGGAACGGGCTGGTCGTTGTCGATCACCCAGTCGGCGTTGCCCGCCGTCTCGGCGTGGGCGTTGTCGAACAGGGCCTTCGGGGCGGCGGAAGCGGGGGAAGCGAACAGCAGGGCGACGAGCAGCAACGGCCATGTGCGGCGCATCGTGCACCATCCCATCCTGGGAGGGTTGAGGTCGGCCCCGCACCGGGGACGCCGGCACGGGGCGGGGGGACGGCGGGACGCTAGTGAGGGGGGACCGCAAGGCCAAGACAATTCCTCCGGCCCCCCTCGCCGCCACCGGCCGGTACTGCTAATTTCCGGCGGCTGAACCCTGCGTTCTTCCCTTCGCAACACCGGGCGCCCCGCGCGCCCCTGACAGGAGCACTTCCGTGACCGCGCTGCCGGTACCTGATTCCTTCGTTCGCCGCCACAACGGCCCGTCCGACTCCGACGTGAAGGCCATGCTCGCCGCGCTCGGCTACCCGACGCTCGACGCGCTGATCGACGCGACCGTTCCCGCCAACATCCGCCTGAACCGCGCGCTGGCGCTGCCGAAGCCGATGTCCGAGCGGGACGCGCTCGCCGCGTTCCGCGCGATGGTCGCGCCCAACGAGGTCTGGCGCAGCTTCATCGGCCTGGGCTACTCGACCACGCACGTGCCCGCCGTCGTCCAGCGCAACGTCTTCGAGAACCCGGGCTGGTACACGGCGTACACGCCGTACCAGGCCGAGATCGCCCAGGGCCGCCTCGAGGCGCTGCTCAATTACCAGACCGTCGTGAGCGACCTCACGGGCCTGCCGGTCGCGAACGCGTCGCTGCTCGACGAGGGCACCGCGGCGGCCGAGGCGATGCAGCTGGTGCACGCCTCGACCTCGAAGCGCGACGTGTTCCTCGTGGCCGACGACTGCCACCCGCAGACGATCGAGGTCGTGAAGGCGCGCGGCCGCGCGCGGGGCATCGAGGTCCGGGTGCAGCCGGCGTCGGCGTTCGCGCTCGATCCGGCCGTGTGCGGCGTGCTCGTGCAGTACCCGAACACCTGCGGCGCCGTGCACGACCTGAAGGCGCTCGCCGCGCAGGTGCACGCCGCCGGCGCGCTGGTCGTGTGCGCGACCGACCTGCTCGCGCTCACGCTGCTGGTGCCGCCGGGCGAGTGGGGCGCCGACGTGGCCGTGGGCAACTCGCAGCGCTTCGGCGTGCCGTTCGGCTACGGCGGCCCGCACGCGGGCTTCTTCGCCACGAAGGACGACTTCAAGCGCCAGATGCCCGGCCGCATCATCGGCCTGTCGAAGGACGCGAACGGCAAGCCGGCGCTGCGCATGGCGCTCGGCACGCGCGAGCAGCACATCCGCCGCGAGAAGGCGACGAGCAACATCTGCACCGCGCAGGTGCTGCTGGCCGTCATGGCCGGGTTCTACGCCGCGTGGCACGGGCCCGAGGGCCTCGTGCGCATCGCGTCGCGCGTGCGCCAGCACGCGGCCGCGTTCGCGGCCGGCGTGAAGAAGCTCGGGCACACGGTGCTCGCCGACGAGTTCTTCGACACCGTGCACGTGAAGCCGGCGAAGCCGGAGGCCGAGATCCGCAAGGCGGCCGAAGCGCGGAAGCTCAACCTGCGCTACGTGGGCGACGGCACGATCACGGTGTCGTTCGGCGAGACCGTGACCGAGGCCGACGTCGCCGACCTGCTGGCCGCGTTCAACGGCGGCGCCGCGGCGCCGTTCACGCCCGCGTCGGTCGCGGACGCGAAGACGGCCGCGTTCGGGCCGAAGTTCGCGCGGACGAGCGCGTTCCTCACGCACCCGGTCTTCCACGCGCACCGGTCCGAGACCGAGATGATGCGCTACATGGCGAAGCTCCAGTCGCGCGACCTCTCGCTCACGCACTCGATGATCCCGCTCGGCAGCTGCACGATGAAGCTGAACGCCGCCGCCGAGATGTTTCCGGTCACCTGGCCCGAGATGGGCGGGCTCCACCCGTTCGCGCCGGTCGGGCAGGCGCAGGGCTACCGGGCGATGTTCGACACGCTCGAATCGTCGCTGGCCGAGATCACCGGCTTCCACGCCGTGTCGCTGCAGCCCAACGCCGGCTCGCAGGGCGAGTACACGGGCCTGCTGGTGATCCGCGCCTGGCACGAGTCGCGTGGCGAGGGGCACCGCAACGTCTGCCTGATCCCGCAGTCCGCGCACGGTACGAACCCCGCGAGCGCGGTCATGGCGGGCATGGACGTGGTGGTCGTCAAGACCGACGCCAACGGCAACATCGACGTGGCCGACCTCGAGGCGCGCGCGAAGCAGCACGCCGCGAAACTCGCCGCGCTCATGGTGACCTACCCGAGCACGCACGGCGTGTTCGAGGAGGCGATCACCGACGTGACGCGGATCGTCCACGAGCACGGCGGGCAGGTGTACCTCGACGGCGCGAACATGAACGCCATGGTCGGCCTGTGCCGGCCCGGCGACATCGGCGCCGACGTGTGCCACCTGAACCTGCACAAGACGTTCTCGATCCCGCACGGTGGCGGCGGCCCCGGCATGGGCCCGATCGGCGTCGCGAAGCACCTGGCGCCGTTCCTGCCCGGCCACCCGCTGGTGAAGACGGGCGGCGAGAAGGCGATCGGCCCCGTCGCGGCGGCGCCGTGGGGCAGCGCGAGCGTCCTGCCCATCTCGACCATGTACATCCTCATGATGGGCGGCGAGGGCCTGACCGAGGCCACGAAGCTCGCGATCCTCAACGCGAACTACGTCGCGAAGCGGCTCGAGAAGAGCTACCCGGTGCTCTACAAGGGCAAGAACGGCACGATCGCCCACGAGTGCATCGTCGACCCGCGCGGCCTCAAGGCGGCGAGCGGCGTCGAGGTGGGCGACATCGCGAAGCGGCTCATGGACTACGGCTTCCACGCGCCGACGGTGTCGTTCCCCGTGGCGGGCACGATGATGATCGAGCCCACCGAGAGCGAATCGAAGGCCGAGCTCGACCGCTTCGTCGACGCGCTCGTCGCGATCCGCGGCGAGATCGACGAGATCGCCGCGGGCCGGATGAGCAAGACCGACAACCCGCTCAAGCACGCCCCGCACACGTCCGAGGTGGTCGTGAACGACGCGTGGTCGCACGGCTACTCGCGCGAGCGCGCGGCCTACCCGCTGCCGTGGGTGCGCGAGCGCAAGTTCTGGCCCGCCGTCGGCCGCGTGGACGACGCCTACGGTGACCGCAACCTGGTCTGCGCCTGCCCGCCGATCGAGGAATACGCACAGGTCTGAAAGCGGATTCGCGGCGCGGAATCAGAAATACCAGCGGCCTCGGGAACCAAATCCCGGGGCCGTTGGTACGAAAGGGGTATTTCGCGGCCCGGTGGCCGTGTGCCACCCTGCCGTCGCTCCCGAAGGCTCCCCGCCCGCCGAGCGAGGTCGCAATGCCCTCCCCACACGGATCGCTCCGCGCGCTCCTGCTGTCGCTGGCGTGCCTGTCCGCGTCCGCGCCCGCATCGCGGGCGGACGAGTTCACCGACTTCCGGATTCCCGAGCACACCTGGTCGTCGGGCACCGGCGGCCTCTGGCTGTCGGGCGCGAATACGAACTCGAACGATCTCTCGCAGTCGCGCTCGGGGTCGATCGACGGCGTGCTCCAGGTCGACGTCTCGCGCGGGCACGACGCGGACCGTCGGCAGACCGGGTGGAGCGTCACGAGCTACCTCTTCGACAGCGCCCGGCACGAGCGAGGGTCGTCGTTGCATGTCGGCACGGCGAGCGACGATTGGGACACGCGCGCGCAGTTCTCGGCCCAGCGCCTGTCGGCCGGTGCCTGGGGCCGGTTCTACCCGGGAAGCTCCTCGTTCGGGCTCGCGCTCTCGGCGAGCCTGGCGGGCCGCTGGGAGCAGGCGTGGGCGCGCCAGCGCGACGAGGCCACGTTCGTCGCGTCGCCGGGCGAGCGGGGCGTGACGACCTACACCAGCGACCGGGACGACGACCGGTACGCGCTGGACGCCGACGTCGCCTGGGGACACGGCATCGTTCGCGACGCGACGCCGGTGGAGGAGGCCCGCGTGGTCGAAGCGCACCTGCGCGAAACGGGGGTGATCGCCGGCCCGCTCTCCGCGAGCGCGCGCGAGAAGCTGGCGGCGCTGTACGCCGTCGCACCGCGGATCTCGGATGTACACGACCGGCCCGAGCGCTACTTCTGGCGCGAGATCGAGCGCGTGCTCGTCGAGGACGGCGCCGTGGGCCCGGAGGGCGTCGAAGCGTACGACCTCGTGCGGGCCATGGAACGGCCGCGGTTCCACCCGACGCGCCTGCGCGGCCACTTCGCCGCGATCGTCGTCGGGCTCCGGCACCGGAACCAGGTCTCGAACCGGACGTACGGCTACGTCTACGAGGATTTCCAGGACGGCGTGCTCGCCTTCCGGATGGTCGATGGCGGGCCGTCCCGCGACGCGACGTCCTCGGACGCCGTGGTGGCGGGCGTGTCCGCCGAGTGGCACCGGCCCGCGGGAGAGCGCTGGCAGCTCGACGCGGCCGGGTCGGTCACGGCCCCGGTGCGTCCCGGCGAGAAGGGGCTCGCGGCGAACGCCGCGCTCGGCGCGTCGTGGCACGTCGCCGACCGCTGGCAAGTGCGCGCGAGCGTGCAGCACCTGCGGGACTACGTGGAGCGTGCGTCGCGGGACGACTCCCCGCCCCGCGACGAATGGCAGTTCCTCTCGAGCGCGGCCCTCGACTACTACCTCGAGGACCACACGATGCTCACCGCGTCCGTGTCGGACCAGCAGCACCAGGATCGGACGTGGCTCTCCGGCGCGACCCCGCTCGACACCGGCTTCTCGGGCCGGTTGTCCTTCGCGCTCGGCGTGACGTACCGCTTCCTCGGCCGCGTCTCCGCGCCGGGCCTCTTCGGGACCATGACGCCGATGCGGGCCGTGCCCGCGCCGGGAGGTGGCCGATGACGCGCGCCCTCGCGCGGCTCGTGCCGTGCACGCTCGTGATGCTCGCCGGCGCGCTCCTCGTGCCGCCGGCGGCGGCGGCCGACCCGTTCGCCGGCTACCGGATTCCCGAACACGACTGGCGATCGGGCACCGCCCTCCTCTCCCTGCACGGCGACCGCACGCAGGTCTCCTCCCCGTACCTGCAGTCGGAGTACCGGAGCGGGGCCTTCTCGGGGGCGTTCGGCGGCGTCCTTTCCGGCGGCTTCGACTCCGACCGCCGCCAGCACGCGTGGCGGCTCGAGGCCTCGTTCGCGCAGGACGGGCACCATTCGGAGTCGCAGAACCCCGGCACCGGCATGACGCTGGACCGGAGCGGGCTTTCGCAGGACGACGCGGAACGCCTGGCCGGCGAAGCCTCCACCCGGCGCTATTTCGGCGCATCCGCGATCGGGCTCGAGCTCTCGGCCGCGGGAAGCGCGGGCCTCTCGCAATCCTGGAACCGCAGCGACACCCGTTACTACTCCGCGCCCGACCCGGCGAATCCGTTCCGGCGGACGCGCAATACGCGGCAGTCGTGCATCTACGACTACGCGGCGGACCTCGGCGCCGCCTTCGGCCACGGCATCGTGCGCGACGCGACGCCGGCCGAGGACGCGCACGTGCTCGAAGCCCGGCTCCTCGAGACCGGGGCGCTGGTGCGCCCGCTGTCGGCGGCCGCGCGCGCACGGCTGGCGGCGCTCCTCGCCGTCGAGCCGACGCTCGCCGACGTGCACGACCGGCCCGACCGCTACTTCTGGGGCGAGATCGAGAAAGTGCTCCGGGAGGACGGGGCGCTCGCGGTGGCGGGACTCGACGCCCACAGTCTCGAGCGCGCGCGGGAGCCGTGGACCATGCGCGACCTGCGCCGGCGCGGCTACTTCGTGGCCGCGACGCTGCAGCTCGAGCACCAGCACTGGATCCGGCGCGAGAGCGTCCAGAACACCGACGCCGCGTATTCGGGCCCCGCGCTCGTCGGCTGGCTCGACGAGGCGGGCTTCGTGCGCAGCGTCCAGTCGAGCGACCTCGCCCGCGCCGGCGCGAAGGCCGAATGGCACCAGCCCGCGGGCTGGAACTGGCAGTGGGACGCGAGCGGCGCGTTCTCGGTGCCCGTTCGCACCGACGAGACCGGCCTGCGCACGGACGCGTTCCTGCAGGCGAGCTGGCACGTGGCCGACCGCTGGCTCGTGCAGGGGTCCTTCACGCAGGTGCGCGACTACCTGCTTCCGGACGAGCGGGACGACACGGTGCTGCGGGACCGGTGGAGCACGCTGGCGGCGCTCTCCGTCCAGTTCTACCTCGAGGACCGCACGCAGCTGTCCGTCACGCTGACGGACGAGCAGTCGCACTTCTGGTGGTACTCCCCGGTCGGCGTACCGGAGCAGACCCACTACGGGCGCGCGACGCGGCTCGAGGCCGGCCTCACGTACCGCTTCCTCGGCCGCGTGTCGGCGCCGGGGCTGTTCGAGACCATGACGCGCCTGTAGCGGTCCCGAACGTCCGCGGCCCCGGAGGCTTCGCCCCGGGGCCGTTGCGTTCCCGCCTCGCGCCTCACCACGCGACCGACCGGTAGTCCTTCAGGAACTGGCCCCACACGTGCTCGCCGGTGTTGGCGCCCGAAATGATCGGGTCCACGATGCGCGCGGCGCCGTCGAGCGCGTC